>NZ_JARESU010000305.1:0-3678 GCF_046027075.1 Paraburkholderia sp. RL18-085-BIA-A
TCCAAAACTCCAGCGCCACCCAACGCCCTGCCCTAACCAGTTGGCAAGCGGAACGCCGATGATGGTGGCAAACGTCAAGCCGAGGAAGACGCGCCCTACCGCTACCGTGCGTCGATTCTCCGGCACGAGCGAGGCCGCCACCAGCGCCGTGACGCCGAAATAGGCGCCATGAGGCAGCCCGCTGAGGAATCGGAAGATCAACATCCAATGGTAGCTCGGCGCCAGTGCGCTCATTCCATTGCCCAGAGCGAACATGCCCATGAGAACGATCAATAGCGTACGGCGGGGAAGCCGCGCACCCAGGACCGCAAAGACTGGCGCGCCCACGACCACGCCCAGTGCGTATGCGCTGATGACATGTCCTGCCGTAGGGGCGTCAATTCCGAGGCCGTGCGCAAAAAACGGTAACAGGCTCATCGTCGCGAACTCGGTAGTCCCGATGGCAAATCCGCCAACGGCGAGTGCGAACAGAACCCAACCTACGCCGATCGTTTTGTTCCCGGTATCACTCATTGCCTGTCCTAAAGTCGACCACGCGGTCTCGTCAATCATGTGTCGGAAAAACCGAGGACGCGCGTCATCACGGCTATCGCACCGAACCGATCATGCGATGCAAGCGATCCCCTTCGCGCAAGACCCACGCACGCCGTATGCCGCGCGCGCCTCGCGCAGCAACGCGGGATTCAGCGGTAAATGAGCAACCAAGGGGACTTGCGTTCAGCGGCCGGCACGATCAACCGCAGCGTTCGGATGCCTCATCCGAGTGAACGCGACCAGCAATCGATCGTGATCAGGACGCCGGGTTCAACGCTATCAATTCTCAACGTGAAGTGACGCATACGAAGCACCGCCGACACGATGCTGAGTCTGAGCCCGGAGGCGGCTATATGGCCCACCTGCTCGCCGCGGTAAAGACGTTGCAGCACTGAGTCATGGTCGGCGACCGGGATGCCCGGGCCGTTGTCGATATGCGAAGCTGCGGCCCGATCGGCGCCTGACTGACTTCCATACGCACGGTGCCGCCAACCGGCGTGAACTATAGCGCATTGTCGAGAAGATCGCTGACTCTCCGAGAAAAGCCAGAGTCATGCTCGAGTAGCACAGCAAAAGCGTGAGCGTGCCTATCGCGATCGGCGCCGCCCATCTGGCGGGCGCTGTCACGTTGAATTGTTCGCGGCGCAATAGCGGAGAGGACACACGCTTGCACAGAAAACGGACGGATCTTGGGTGGCCTCAGTGAAACGATGCCATGCGGCAAAGCGTGCGGCGAGCCGTTTGCGATAGAGTGACGCGCGTAGCAGATGTCGCTTGAGCGCGAAGTGCTGCCGGATCACGCCCTGAGGGCGTTGTCAACTCGCCGTGCGTGAGACAAAACGCTGGAGGTGTGACGATGATTTAGCAACCAGTCGACGGATCTTGGGCGAGGTCGGTGAATTCGCGCCAGGCAACGAACCTTGCTGCAAGCTGTTTGCGATAAAGTGAAGCGCGCAGCAGATGCCGCTTCAGTGCGAAGTGCTGCCGGATCAGACCGAAGTTTGACAGGAAGGCCTGCGTGCGCTTCGGGTCGCGAAAGCCTCGCATACGCCGCTCGCGCTCCCGCGTGGGCTGATGGCTGTTCTCTGCGCGGTTGTTGACCCGGGCAGCAGCCTTGACGAACACGTGCTTCACGTTGGTCAGCTCTGGGATATCGGCTTTCGCCGCCGGGTAACTGCGCAACTGATCGGTGACGATCTTGCGTGGCACCGGATTCGAGCGCAACACGTGCCCGAAGAAACGTTTGGCCGCTGCCGTGTCGCGCCGCTGCTGCAGCAGGATGTCGAGCTCGAGCCGTGCTCGTCGACTGCACGCCACAGCAGGTACGGTTCGCCACGCAGGGTGACGAACATCCCGTCGAGATGCCACGTGCTACCCGGCTTGCGGCGTGCCGCTTTCACCCGACGGGCAAACCCCGCGCCGAACTTCTCGCACCAGCGGCGAATCGTCTCGTAGCTGACCGTCACGCCGCGCTCGAACAGCAACTCCTCAATGTCGCGCAGGCTGAGCTGGAACCGGAAGGCAGTATGACTTTGCGTGAGGTAGGGGCTGGCCCGCCGTGGGGAAACTGAACGCGGGTTAGCATTGCTGCCAGAGCCGCACGGGCGTGGACTGGGCCGCGTCCAGGCGATTTCCTCCACGGAGGCCAGCATGCGAAACGATAGCACGGTGTACGTTGGACTGGATCTTCACAAGGACTCGATCACGGTCGCCTACGCGATCGACGCGGGCGAGGTCGAACTGCTGGGCAAGACCGGTACGACCGGGGCCGACATCGATCGCCTGTGCACGCGCTTACAGTCCAAGGCGCCACACGTACGCGTCGTGTACGAGGCAGGTCCATGTGGTTATGGGCTGTACCGTCAGCTCGTGCAGAAGGGCTTCGACTGCATGGTCTGCGCACCTTCACTGATCCCCCGCAAGCCGGGCGAACGGGTGAAGACCGACCGGCGTGATGCCATCAAGCTGGCGCGCTCGCTGCGCGCCGGCGACCTGTCGGCCGTGTACGTGCCTGGAATAGAGGACGAGGCGTTCCGGGATCTCGCCCGCGCGTGGGCAACTGCCCGCGAGGATCTGCGGCACGCACGGCAGCGACTGAAATCATTCCTGCTCGCGCACGGCGTTCGCTATACCGGCAGCGCAAACTGGGGCGAGGCGCACCGTCGCTGGCTGGGTCGCTGTTCGTTTCCCAGCGCCTGGCAGCACCTTGCCTTTGACGAGCACCGACGCACGATCGAGGACCGGCTCGCACAGTGCGCGCGTGGGTGCTTTACGCTTCCTTCAATCAACCAGTCCAGGCGATGCGTGGCGCTACTTTTTGGCGACCGATGACTGCGAGCGATGCCGCTGCCGCCTAACGGCCTGGTGGCGTTTATTGGAAAGCGTCAGGAGGATTGACGAGCAGCCTTCGGGCTGTGGAAGCGAAAGCAAGAGAATGGTCAGTCGGAGTTATCAATGAAGCCCGAGAGGGCCCGGTACCACATTCAATTCACTCCCCGTTGCACAGACCCAGTGGGTTACACCTTCGCGTGCGCCAGACACGCAGTTTGAGCGAGAGCGCGCGCAAGTTGCATGCAAAGGTCACCTTCTTCTTCGCCTTGACCTCTGTGTTCCGCGCACCCAGCGTCTCTACATTCTGCTCGACGGGAGAGCACAGCCCGATGCATGGAGCGCATGCATGTACCTGGAAACGTCACGAGGCCAAATTGCCGCGAGCGCCGATGAGCGCGGCCTCCACCCGCGTTCAACATTCTCTGTCGGGGCACGCCACTTGCTGAACCCTTGGGCCATTCAAACTGATATGGAGGTTCAAATGTCAACCACCCCGGCAGCCGGGTCCTTGCCCGTCGCGTCTGACCCGGCCAGTTCCCCCGGTCCATCTCACCAGGGCAACGGCTCTCTAGCGAAGTCCCCCGGCAGCAACGGAGACCGAACAACCAGTGCCCGGACGTTGTCCGACCTGAAGGACAAGATTGCTGGTGCACAGGAGGTGGTCAAGACGAAGGGTTTTGGTGAAAAAAGCCGGTGAAGCCGAGACCGTCTCCAATACATAAGGATGCCTTATTTATTGAATAGGACAGCATTCCAGACGGCAGGTGTAGTAGTATCCTTGAGTCCGAGAGTACGGAGATTGAACTGACCCTT
>NZ_JARESU010000306.1:0-3676 GCF_046027075.1 Paraburkholderia sp. RL18-085-BIA-A
ACTGTAGATCGAGAGGTTAGTACCCTCACGCCCTGAGATGGTCCGTCAAGGTTTTTTTGAGTGGGGAGTTGCTCTCCCGGACTCCGGTTCGACACGCACAAACAGGTCCAGCCGAACGATCTCGTCGGTTATCGAGGGCCTTGTGGCCCCCCGGGTATCGCTCGCCGCTCAATTATGAAGCGGCGTATGTCGAACAGGACGTCATGCGCACGCCTGGCGAGTTGCCCACCGCCGGCCAGCGTTAGGTCGTAGCAGGCGACCCGCCGGCCGGCGGTGGACAACTCGCAGCGTCACGTCAAAGGGAGGCAACCGACCGATCCGGAATCCAACTGCATAACCGGCCGACCGGAACAGGCTACCCCGGAAGCCCGAGGTTCCTGAGCAGTGGCGAGCCGCGCTTCCTCAAGGCGTTGAGGTAGGTGGTCTCGTCGTACGGGGTTCTGGTCTGCCAGCACCGGTACAGGATCCTGATCCACTTGAACGCCAGGGCGCGCACGGCCGCCGGATGAGAGCTGCCCCTGGCACGCTGCTGCCGGTAGTAGGCGCCGGCCCAGAAGGATTTATTGATGGTCTGCCCCGCCCATTCGACGAACGTCTGGCGCAGGAACTTCGGGCATTGCCAGCGCCAGTGCACCCAGCTCTTCTTGCCGCTGCGCTCGGTCACCGGGGCAATGCCCGAATACTTCTGCAGTTCATCCGCCCCGTGGAAGCGGTCGCGCTGCTCGCCGAAGGCCACGAGCAGGCGCGGCGCCAGCTGGCGGCCGGCGCCCGGCAGGTCCTGGAACAAGGCGTAGTCAGGTAACGTACCGGCTACTGCGGGGGTTTCCCTGTCGAACCAGTCAATCGCGGTGAGCACGGTGCGCAGCTGTGCCACCAGTGCCAGCACGTGCAGGCGGCACGGTACAACAATGCCCGGGTCTTCGGTGAGCGGACTAGCCCGAAGTTTGACTTGGCGTCCGAGCTAACCTGTTGAAGCGCTGAGAGATTTTCGAACCGAAGGGCTCGGCTACTGGGAACAGGTGGGGTCGATGCCAAGCAGTGCAAAGGCTTTGCTCTGCAATGGTGTGGGGCGGGTTGTGATGACGATCTTCGCCTGTGGATTGACCGGGGTGGAAGTGATGTTGTAGGTCAAGGTGGCGAGGTCTTGCAGCAGCGTATGCAGGCTATGCACCGGGAGGTCGTCGTCGGTACGGTGGCGCGCGGCTTTGGCGCTGGCCCGCTCGGAGCGCGGCGTCGGCATCACCGGATTGGCGCGCTGATCACGCCCGCGTTGCCAGATCCTCATCGTCATGCAACAGCGGTTTGAGTGCATCGCGTAGATGCCACTCGACGTAGTAGGCCAGCATGCATAAAAACACGTGCGCGCGCACACGCGACTCGCTGAAGTGATAGACCGGACGCACGTGCAGATCGACAGTCTTCATCGAGCGGAAGGCCCGCTCGACCTGCGCCAGGCTCTTGTAGGCCAGCACCGTCTGGGTATCGGAGAGCTGTTCGCTGGGCACATTGGTGCGCAGTACATAGAGTCCATCAAGCGCGGCTTCGGCATCGATCTGTTCCAGCTTGCGGGTGAACGTAAAGCTCGTCTCGGTGATCTCCAGCTCGAAGTGCTTGGCCATCCGGTAGCGCTCAATCACGCGGCCCACGCGCAAGCCAATCTTGTCCTGGCCGTGCAGGCGATTGCGGGGGCGTGCAGTGGCCTGGGCAATCGCGGCCAGTTCCGCTTCGGTGGCCGCCAGCAAGTCGGCGCGCTTTCTGGCGCGCTCCTCGGCCAACGCCGGATTGCGGCAGACCACCAGCCGCTCGCCCGGATAGCGTGTGCTGTCCAGTGCGATCAGGCCGCGCTCGTCGAACAGTGTGGGCTGCCAGGGGCCGCGCTCCTCGATCAGCTCGGCAATCTGTGGCGAGCGCAGCGCGGTGATCCAGCTCATGCCCGCCGGACGCAGCACCTGTTCGATCCGCGCGCTGGTGATCATGCCGCGGTCCCCCACCCACACCACCTGTGACAGACCGAAGCGCTCCTTGAGCTTGTCGATCTGCGCGGCCAACGTGGCCGGATCGGCGGTGTTGCCGGCAAACACTTCGACTGCCACCGGACAGCCGTCGGCGGCGCACAGCAAGCCGAACACGATCTGCGGGTCGTCGCGTTTGCCGTCGCGCGAGTAGCCGTAGTGGGCGAGCGCGCAGTGCCGGCCGGTGACCCACGTCGAGGTGAGGTCGTAGAGCACGAGCACGCCGTCGCTCAGATGCTGGCGTGCCAGGCTGCGCTCGATGCGCGGCTGCGCCTCGCCGAGCCAGTCCAGCGCGGCGTAGAGCCGCTCGGCCTCGAACGCGCCGAGTCCCAGCACCTGCGACAGCGAATGGGTGGCAGACTCCGGCTGCAAGCTGCGCCAGGTGGCGAGCTTGGAGCCCGGCTCCAGCACGCGCGCCACCACCAGGGCCAGCACCAGTGAATGCACCGGCGCGGGCGCCGGATCCAGCAACTTCGCCAGACCGCAGCGCCGTGCGATACCGAGCACCGCGGCCACATGGCCATGCGGCAGCGACCGCTCGATGCTCATCAGCGCCTGGGTTGACTCAACCGCGACGCCGCCCTTGAGCAGGATGCGCAAGTGCTCGACGAGTTGCGCATCCCAATGCGACAGATTGGCGAGCGTGCGTTTGATGACCTTGCCGCCCTCGCGATAGCCCTCACGCAGGAGGATCGCGGGCGGGGAGTTCCGGTTCCGGATGGTCTCGATATACATGGGTTAAAGAATAGCCAACGTACCCAGTAAATCAAGAATGAAATATCGCAGAAATGCACCATTTACATGGGAACATTTAAGACACAAAAAATGGCGCAAAGGCACGCCACTTCTTGCTCAGCAGTGCTTCCGGTATTCAAACGTCGGACTAGCAGCGCGGATGGATGCCAGGCGCGCCTCGATCAGCCTCGCGCAGCGACTGTTGTGCGCGTGGAAGAATGCCTCAAGGGTTGTCGTGCGGGCGCGCCTGACGGCCGCGAGCGTGGGCCAGCGGGTCAGGAAATCGCAGAACAGCACCGTGTCCCTGTCCTCGAACCATTCCAGGGCCTGCGGGTAATACTGCTTGAGCGTGTCGCACAAGCGGTTGGTGAACCGGGTCTTGTCGCCGACCAGTTGCCGGCGCTGCACGACCAGACTCATCAGGGACCGCATGCCGGCGCTCTGCGGCCTGAGGCGACTGAACCGCTCGGGATGGTGCTGCAGCAGATCGAGCGCCAGTTCCGCATCGGTCGGATCGTCCTTGGCCCCACTCGGCTGGAATGCCTCGCGATATCTGGCCAGCGTCAAGGGGTTGATCGGAAAGAGCACGAAGAAATCGTACTTCTGCAGTGCGGCAACGATGGGCCCGCTGGCCAGTTCGAGGGCAACCGCGATCGGGCCACCGAAGCGCCGGTATAACCCGTTTGCCCATTCGTCAATGTGTGCGACCTGATGCGCGATGCAGTCGAACTCGCGCCGGGTACCGCCCGCGGCCTGCAGGCAGATGTCGTGTTTGAGGTCCGCCCAGTCGATACCGATATACGCGGTGAATGGCTGATCCGATAGAGGTGACATGTGAACCTCTCCAAGTGATAGATTACCCGGCAGGGACATGCATGCTTGCGGTCAGCGAAGGAAATATAGTGAGCCGGTGCAACGGCAAACCCTCT
>NZ_JARESU010000307.1:0-3647 GCF_046027075.1 Paraburkholderia sp. RL18-085-BIA-A
CGTGTTGCCGGAGGCCTTTTGATAGGCCGCCAGAGCATACAAGTCAGTGCGCTTGGACAACGCGTAGTCCGCGCCAAGACTGACCTGGTTGTAGCTGGCGTCGACGTTGTTGCCGCTGCCCTTCGTGTAGTTGTAGCCGACCCCGAGCTCGATGGCAGCGTTCAACTGGTAGTTAACGAACGCCTGCCCCGTGTTGAACCGGGTGCCGTTGTTCGGGCCCGCGGCAGCCGCGTAGTTGCCGTAGTCAACGTTGCTATAGGCAGCGCCCAGCGTAACCGGGCCGATTGCATAGGTCGCGGCGGCGCGGATGATTTGCAGCGTGCTCGCAGAAATAAACGCACCGTTGATGGCAGACGAGTCGAGACCGGTCGAAGTAAAGCCATCGTATGTCGAGGACGTACCATTGTTGTTCGCGCGAAGATAACCGGCAGCCAGATTGAAGGGGCCATGGTTATAGGCCGCCGCAATCGCGTAGGTCTGTCCGCCGCTAGTTTCGCCGGCTTCCCCGCCGAAGGCATACATGGCTGACACCTGGAGGCCGGCATAGGTCGGGCTGGTGTATTTGATCGAGTTGTTGACACGGGAACTGTTGTCGTAGTTATCCATGTCACCGGGTGTTGCAAAGGCCGAGCCGTATGTATCGTCCTCTGTAAGCGGTTGGATCAGGTCAACGAGCGGGTCGTATTGACGGCCCATGGTGACGGTGCCGAAACTCTTGTCAGCAAGACCAACCATTGCGGTACGACCGAACATACGCCCGCCCTGGCCGGCTTCGCCGTTGTTCACGTTAAATCCGGCTTGCAGATTGAAGATAGCGGACAGGCCGCCACCGAGGTCTTCGTTACCTTTCAAACCCCAGTTATCGCCTGTAAGCGTGCCCGATACCATCTGAAACGTTCCACCCGACCCGTGCGTTCCCTTCTGGTTACTAAAATAGGCGACCGCCGTGTCGATCGTACCGTACAAGGTGACACTGCTTTGGGCGTGCGCTGCGGATGAAACCACAACGAGGGCGGCGAGTGAGAGAGGCTTTAATTTCATAATCTGTTCCGATGTGAATGTGCCACTGTCTTGTAAGGTCGTCGCCTCGCATGCCACTTCGCGGATACATCAATATGGCGTGAGCTTCGTTCCGACCACCAGACCCATCGGATTTTCTGGATTCACGTGATAAGGCATCCTCTATTTCTTGTTTGATCGAACAGGGTGCCTTTCAAGGGTCATATCTATTGACCATCGCGCCCGTTCAATTCATGCGAGTGGCGCTGTCGGGCGGTACCAGTAACAATCTAAACGCGAATTTAGGTTGTCAATTTTTCATTGTCATCGTTGTGAACTGAAAGAGTGAATTTCACTCGGCGGGGAGGAGCCTAAACAGTTATGACCGTTGTACCTTGAAAGCTGCCGATTAGATGGCGCCTAGTCCAGAGTCCGGAGTGGGTCGCCTACAGCAACTCGTCGTGGGACCGGGTAATCAACGTCTACGGTCGTCTCAGTAGCAGAGTATGGCGGCGAGTCAGGGGAAATGTGAAAGATGCAATCCGGTAGCCATTCGCTCGCACGCAACCAGTGCGATCGCACGAGCGAACGCTGTTCGAGATAAAGTGACTTTCGCCGTCACTTGAAATAGAAAGAAATATTATTGTCTCCCTTCCTTTCGCGCCGCTCGGAATCCGGCGTCGACAATCTCATATACTCCCGTCACGTACTGATCGCGACCACCATCGCCATCGTGCCGTCCGATTCCCCTCAACCGCCGCAACGATGGCGACGCCTTCGACATGGATTCCGTTTCCATACAGCAATATTGCAACGTCCGGTTCAAGGAAGCTCAACAGGCGTATCAGTCCGGTAATTTGAACGCTGCCGCGCAGTTGCTAGAACGTCTCGTCGCCATCAATCCCGCCCATGCCGACGGCATGCACCTACGCGGCCTGGTTGCATTTGCCGCGAATCAGCACGCTTCTGCACAAGCGTGGATTTCGCGTGCAATTAATGCCTTCCCCAATCCAGCGTTCTACAACAGCCTGTGCATCGTCCAATTGACGATGAAGACCTTCGCCGTCGCGGCTCAAAGTGCTCGGGAAGGGTTGGCGCGCCAGCCCGATTTCGCCATCCTTCACTACCACCTGGCGCTGGCCCTTCAGTTCGACGGGAATCTGCCTGATGCCGCCGTCCACTATCGCAAGGCAATTGAGCTTGATCCCAGCAATGCCGAGGCGCATAACAATCTTGGGACTGTCCTGAACGACCTGGGAGATCCGCAAGCGGCTCTGCAGCATACCCGGCAGGCACTTGAACTTGCGCCAGACGTTCCGGCGGTGCACAACAACATTGGCAAGACGCTTATGTCGTTAGGTAAACTGGATAGTGCGGAGTTGCATTTCCGGCGCGCGATTGCCATTGACCCTGACAATTTTTCATATTACCGATTTCTGGTTCAGACCGGGCGCCTGTCCGCCAGCGATCCGTGCGTTATTGCCATGGCCGATCGGATCAAGCGTGTTGATTCGCTGACGCCAGTCAACCAGATGCATTTGCACTTCGCATTCGGGCAGACGCTCGCCGACAACGGCAACCACGAGCAGTCGTTCGAACACTTTCGGCGAGCCAATGCTATATATCGAGTCAGCATTCACTACGATGAAGAACGCACGCTCAACCTGCTCAGAGACATTCCCAGCTTGATAACGTCCGCGCTTCTGGAGGCCAATCGCGGGAGAGGCGACCCATCCTGCTCCCCGGTCTTTATCGTAGGGATGCCACGCTCAGGATCAACGCTCGTCGAACAGATCCTTGCCAGCCATCCCCGGGTATTCGGACTCGGGGAACGTCCCGACTTTGAAAGGGCACTACAGGCACGGATGAACCTAAGCAGCAGGGTTGACATCGATGCGCTCCGCGCAATTGCGGCTACTCCATTGACTTCAATTGGCAACGACTACTTGTGCCGTATTCATGCTGTGGTGAGCAATGCTCAAGACTATCAGCGGATTACCGACAAATATCTCTTTAACTTCGTCTATCTGGGCATGATTCATCTGGCCTTGCCGAATGCCAGGTTTGTCCATATCCGAAGGGATCCGGTGGAAACCTGCCTATCAATATATTCGAAGCTTTTCGGCGATATTCCGTTTGCCTATGAGCTGGGTGAACTTGGCCGGTATTATCGCGCCTACGCCGATCTGATGGCGCATTGGCGAAGTATCTTGCCGGAAGGAACCATGATCGAAATTCAGTACGAGGATCTGGTCAATGATTTCGAGTACAACGTCCGCCGGATGCTTGCTCATTGCGGGCTCGAATGGGACGAACGCTGCCTGCGGTTTCATCAAACCAGGCGTCCGGTCGTGACCATGAGTGCCCGGCAGGTTCGCGAACCGCTGTTTAGATCGTCATTGCGGCGTTGGCGTCCAGCCCAGACATTGTTGCAACCGCTTCTGGATGGCCTGGCGAGCTAAATGGGCAAGCCAAAAGCATAAGCGTCAAGGACAGACCCGGCTGGAAAATCCGGCACCTTCGGATTCTTTAGGAACGGTTTACAGAGGCATAAGGCAGCACGTGCGCAAAGCTGGGCGGATCGCGTCGGGCAGAAGCCGGCCCAGACTGTGTCAAAACACATTTTTGAAGCGCTAGAATTCTTCATT
>NZ_JARESU010000308.1:0-3646 GCF_046027075.1 Paraburkholderia sp. RL18-085-BIA-A
CGAGCGCTTTTTTCAAAAAGATTTAGAGTGGCCGGCCGGAAAATCAGGCAATTCGCCAAATTGGACACACCTTGCGTGAAAACCATGCGTGTCGAGCGATACGCCATGACATCCACGTGCCAGCGCTTCCTCCCCGGCCACTTGCATGAGACGTTTGGCCACACCTCGGCCACCCCCCTTCTTGGTGCTGCTGGTAGGTCTTTCAATGAATATCAGTTTTGCATCGGCGCTAACAGGTCACTGCTCGATTCAATCCGTGTCGTGGGCACCTTCACGTTCTCTCCGAGACAATCGGCCCGGTATTTCAACCTGAGGCGCGCTTCCGCCAACTGGATGTCTGATGGATAGTAACTTTCGTCGCGAGCCGACGGATCGTAGCCGACCGCTTCCAGTTCGCTGAGTTCTTGCATCAGTTGAGCATGCGTGACCGGTTTGCTCAATGGCTGGAAAGGATAGTCGGTGCATTCGGCCGGCGTCAGTTTGCTGGCTGCCGACGCCACGCCGCTTGCCAGCAGCACGCAAAGCGCCACTGCGGATTTGCTCCAGAAGGGTTTCATGTCGTCAGTTCCTTGCGCGGTGTTGTGAGGATGCAATGTTGGGCTGCGCGACGTATCGAACTGCAATGAAACAGATGAACATTTTGCTAACCGGATCGTGACACTGGGGTACTTCCAATGTCGACGATCTAGGGCGAAGCGGACGCTGAGCGTCGGCGCATCACACTTGTAGACGGCAACTTTTGGGGTCAAATTGGAGCAGCGTGCCGGCAACCGCGCTTGCCAATCTGCGCAGCCGATTGAGGTACGCAATGCGGCCCGGCAGTTTTAACTGTCTGAACTTCTGCGTCGACTCGCGGACTCGATATGCGTAGCCAGTGCGTCCCGTTGGAACATTGCAGGGTCCTGGCGCGCTTGCCCCGTGGCAACGACATCCTCCGTCGACTGCACGAGGTGTATGCGACCCAGCAGCAGATGAGCCCGGGTGACGACGTTACCGGCGCGAACTAGTCGATAGGTTTTATCGAACGCAACAACTGCCGCGCCGGCTTTGCCGCGCGGCCGTTGGTGCGTCTACGGCATCAATCCGGCGAAGGGGAGAAAGCTGACAACGTGGTAATCCGCGAGACAGGATCGGGTCATTCGAAACTGCTCAGAATGGCATCAACTCTTCTCGATACACAACGAAGGGCCTTAAGGCTCCGTTCATGTGAACGCAGCCATTACTCAACGATAGGTGAACCATCATGAAAGCAACGCTCAAGGCTGTTCTCGTTTCCTGCGCACTCGCTGCGCCCGCTTTTGCCTTCGCGCAAAGCACCAACTATCAAGCCGACGCCCAGGCTACCCAATCGAACGTCGCTGCGCAACAGTCGACGACCGATAGGTCGGTAGGCGGTGTCGCGCTGACGGGGTCGTCGCAAGCAGGCTCGCGCGTGACGATCGTCACGCCGGGCAACGACCGTACGTACAGCGGCCACAAGTCACTCTGGTTCGGTCATTGAAGATAACGGCCGCGATATTGCCGAGATCTGAACAGACTTGCACCGCATTTTCGCCGAATGGTTTCGGCAAACGTACTTTATGGGCCACGCGCCGAGTCAGAAGCGGACCCCTACGTCTTATGGCGAGGTCAACGTCAGCTCGGTTTTCGCTATGCCGGAGCAAGCACGGTAGCCATTGCTCGTCACGTGAAGAAACGACTACAGAGGGAAGAACGATCGACAGGGGTCCGGCCGAGGTGTTGAGAAGCACGTTTGCGCACAAAAGACGTGGCAATGGGCTGTCCGAAACCACGATTGCCGCCGTCTAGCTTCACGGCCGCTGTTGAAGTTCGTAGATTCCGCTAATGACGTCCGTTGAAGCGCTAATGGTGTCCTGTTTCCGCTATCGCGTCGGTCGAAGGTTGACGCACACTCACTGTCCGGCGCGGATGATCAAGTGATTTTCGGCTGTGCTATCTGCGACATCCAACTGCGGAACGTGGGAGGTCGCCGAGCAACACCGAAAGTGCCCCACAGTACTCCATTTTCGTCAACGCCTAGAGTCCTAAGCAGCCGCATTAGCGGAAATGACGGACACTTCGGCGGCGCTAGCAAAATTAGCGGACACACGGCGGAACATGCGTTGCTGAAACGCAACGGCAGCGTAGGCAGACTTCCGCGCTGCCAGCCCTATTTGAGGCGGGCCACGAGCTTTCTTTCATTACCGCAAACTATGAACATGGCTAGCGGAATTAACGAACATCAACACCATCCGATGGGTCGCCGGCGAACTCGGCTTCGAGCCGGTGCCAGGATCGATCCATAACTTTCCACTCGAACAGTGCGAGCAGGCAATCCGGTATGTCGAAGCATTCATCGCGCATCGCCGCGCCGCATCGCCTGGTGATCGGCTTAAGCGAAGCCTGACGGTGGCCGATATTCTCATGGCAAAGATCACCAACGAACCCTGATGCCCAAAACTCTCCCATTCGCGCGCCACCCCAACTCGGCACGAGCACGGCGCGCGAAAACGATACTGTTGCCGATGCCTCGCGCCACCGCCGACGAGCTCGCGCTGCGGGTACACCTTGCACTTGCAACCATGCGGGCCGGCGCCGGCAGCGTGCGTGACGCGCAGACCCTCACGCAGATGATGATCCTGACGGGCTTTATCGCCGAGGCAGGCTACGGCGCGGCCACGTACGAGCAGCTGGTCGTCGCGGAGGCGGCCATCTCGGCTGCGTTCGACCGCGGCCGCGATACGGGCGAATGGCGGCTGGATGAAGGCGCCGCAAGTCAGTTCGCTGCAATCGTCACAACCTATGACGAGCAGCTGCGCCGCGCGCCGTTGTGGGCTGTCGCCGAAGCGAGCGAGCGGCTCGACCGCTTCCAGGCAGGCGAGCCCTACCAACGGGCAGACCGCAAGCTGGCCTGAGCCGGCATCGAGTGTCCGGTGACCGTCTAGCCTCGGCCTTGAGAGTCGCACTGGTGCGGCGCGAACAGTCGTCAGCCTGTCACCGCCGCGACCTGAACAACCGTATAAGCTCTTCGCGTAGCTCAGAGATGTCCAGAACATGTCGTGCACGCGTGACTGCCACGTACAGCAGGCGCATCTCGTCTTGCTCCAGCATCAGGCGTCCGTCGATGGTCTTGAAGCGAAAATCATTGGCTACTTTCACCGGTTTCCATTCCAGCCCTTTCGCGCGGTGAACGGTAGAGATTACGTAGTCAGCGGACGCCTCGGGCGTGATTCGCCGCGCCAGTGCACGCAGATAGATTCTCCCCCGCAAGGCATTGAGCCCCTTGAATGGATGCTGCTCAGTTCAGTGCCAACGACCTCGCTTGATGAGGCCCTTGAGCGACTGGCATGGTACGCGCGTCGGTTCTGTCGCAGTAAGCCGATCTGCTATGGGCTGTGGTGCAAATTGCGGGCGCAAGCGAAAAAACGGTGTATTCACCATTGCATCATCGTGCTGAAAGGACTGACTTCCAAACAGCGGGCGCAGTGGTATCTTTGAGGTGCAACCGTGCGAGGTTGAACTGACCTTTGCGAATGCGATGCATCAACTCGACGCCCGATATCGTAATGGCCGCATTCCTGAAGCGTTTGAAGCCGAGCATTGCGTTGATCCTGGACTTGATGTTGCGATGATCCTGCTCGATCAG
>NZ_JARESU010000309.1:0-3609 GCF_046027075.1 Paraburkholderia sp. RL18-085-BIA-A
ATCAAAGTGACGGCCGGCGAATAGCCCGTCCAGACCCTTAAGCTTGCTAATCGCGGCCCTCGAATCGATCAGATCGACACTCTAACCGATTCGTTGATCGCGCTATTTGCACCACAGCCACGGCGTGTACGGTCGCGAGTGGCAACTAGCGATCGATGGTCGCTAATTCGCCAGCGGAGAGCATCTGCACCAGCGATGCGTTGGGCATCGAGGGCGCGTCGACGACGAAGATCGATTCACGCAGCGCATACTCGCTATCGAAATTTCCGTTCAACCATGCGCGCAACCCGGCCTCGGACGCGATGACGACGTTACTACGCATGGCTTCGTCGGTCGTTGTCAGGTCGGGTATCTCGGGAACGATGTCCGGGTCAAAACCGTTCGTGGTCGCATGGAAAAATCCCCACGTATCGTTCTCGATGAGCAGGACATAAAAGTCCGGCAGATTCAAAAGCGCATCCTCACTATGGACACCTTCGATGCGAGCTTGAAGCAGATTCAACGCTTCAACAGAGGACAGTCGCATTCGCGCTGCCGCGAGCGCGCCCTCTGCGGCATCGATCGGCTCGATCAATCCGGATTCGATTGCCTTCCGGGTGGCCACTGCGACGCTCAGTGCCAAGGGATGCCCAATGCCAAAATCAATTTTGAAATTGCAGATCGCGCACATGCTCTCACCTCAAGGCGTGACAATGTTGAACCAGAAATCGAAGTTGTCGAGCCACGAGACAAATTCGCCGAGCTTCTGGCTGTTGCCATCGATTTTCGCGTTGCCGGCCATCACGAGTTTCTGCATGTTGGTTTGTCCCATCATGATGCTGTTGAGGTCTGCGCGCGTCATGGTGACGGTTGCATCTGCCGACTTCGAAGTCTTGCTCTTCGAGTAATGCAACGCGCTGTTCTCGACACCGAGCACGCAGTTCTCTTTCGTATCGGTCAGCACCAGATTGAAGGACGCTGTTTTCCCGTTTGCGCGCTCGGCGTTGAGCCGGATGCCGAGGTAATCGAGAAACATGTCGAGCGGCATCGCCTGGATCGTATCGGGGCTCTGCGGCGCGGGTGCCTGTCCTTTCCTGACGCCATTGCGCAATTCCATCGCTCCGGTCAGGTAGAAGTTCCGCCAGGGCGCTGACTCCGACTGGTAGCCCAACTGCTCGTAAGCGTCTGCCAGCAGTTGCTTGGCTGCGGTATTTTGAGGGTCCGCGAACACCACATGGTTGACGACTTCCGCGACCCATCGATAGTCGCCCTGGCTAAAGGAGTCGTGCGCCCTTCGCAGAACAGCGGCCGCACCACCCATATACTCGACGTAGCGTTTGCCGCTGTCCGTCGGCTGCAACCGGTGCAGATTCGCGGGAACGCCGTCGAAGAAGCCGAGGCGCAGGTTGTACTGTGCAACGGCGTCGTGGTAGACCGTGCCGTAGTAGCTTCGGCAATACCAGTGCTTCGCGAGGCTGTCCGGGAGACGGATGGCTTCACCGATCTCAAGCGGCGTCTGGCCCAGATTGGCCATGCGCATCACCTGGTCGTGCAGGTAGCGATACATGTCGCGTTGCGCACCCAAGAAAGAGTTGATGCGATCGTTGCCCCAGGTCGGCCAGTAATGAGAGGCGAAGAGTACCTGCATGTCGCCGCCGTACGTGTCGAGCGCCGTCTGAAGGTACTTGGACCACAGCAAGGCGTCACGGACCTTTGCGCCTCGCAGCGTGTAGAGATTGTGAAGCGTGTGGGTGGCGTCTTCGGCCACGCAGAAGGCCTTGAATTTCGGCAGATAAAACATGAACTCGGACGGTGCCTCCGATTCCGGCGCCATCAGAACTTCGATGTCAACGCCGTCGAGCGTCAGCTTCTGGCCCGTCTTCTCGGCAAACATTGTGGGCACGGCGAGCGTAATGGTGCCGACCGAGGTAGTCTTGCCAAGGCCGCCGTCGACAATCCCAGTGGGACTGCGCGGCAGCAGCGAGCCGTACATGTAGCTCGCGCGCCGTCCCATAGCATTACCGGCGATGATGTTCTCGCCGACGGCGGCTTCCGTGAAACCAACCGGCGCCACGATCTGCACCTTGCCCGATTTCAGGTCGTCGTCGCTAGCGAGCCCGCGTACGCCGCCGTAGTGATCGACGTGGCTATGGGTGTAGATGACGTGGGTAATGGGCTTATCGCCCAGGTGAGGTACGACGAGTTGCTTCCAGACCGTCGAAGCAACTTCGATCGTGATAAAGGGATCGACAACGATATAGCCGCTATTGCCCCGGATGATGCTCATCACCGAGAGGTCGTAGCCGCGTACCTGCCAGATACCATCGACCACGGCGTAAAGCCCGTGATTCATGTTGAGCTTGGCGTTACGCCAGAGGCTCGGATTGACGGTCGACGGTGCGTTGTTTTCCGGGCCGCCTTTCACAAATGCGAATTGCTGGAGGTCCCAAGCAGGGAATTCGCCTGGGCCCTTGATGATCACAGGCTCCGGAAGCGTCGCGACCAGCCCGCGCTTCGCGTCCTCGAAGTCTTGCGCATCCGCGAAAGAAAGGAAGTCGGCGTACTGCTTGTTCAGTGCAATTGTCGCAGGGGTGGCGGGTTTATTCGCCGGACTCGTTGCGCTTGCCGTACCGCCGCTTTGGGCGAAGGTCTCGCCGACCACGCCTGATAATCCAGTTGCCACCCCGGCAACCGCCACGTTTTTCAGAAATGCCCTGCGCGCCTCTGACTTCCCTGTGTCCTCGGATTGAGACATGACCATCTCTGGTTGCTTGAGTCAGGCGGACACTCGACGGCCCGTGGATAGGGCCTTGGGTCCGGTCTGGTTTTCAGCCAATCATTGGGGGAGTAGCGAGTCGAAAGTCGGCACCTCAGCAACGTGCTGTGTCGACGGCATTCACAGCGAATTGTTCGTACGAATTAACCGCGTGAATCGGTAACGAAATGGACATTCTCGATAGCTGACGACTAAAACCGGAGCGATCGAGTGAAGAATAATCGGACCATGCAAATCCTCGCAATTTGACTAAGCAAGTGGCACGACAATGCGTT
Organism: Paraburkholderia sp. RL18-085-BIA-A; assembly: GCF_046027075.1. Classification (NCBI taxonomy): domain Bacteria; kingdom Pseudomonadati; phylum Pseudomonadota; class Betaproteobacteria; order Burkholderiales; family Burkholderiaceae; genus Paraburkholderia; species Paraburkholderia sp. RL18-085-BIA-A. The sequence goes on from NZ_JARESU010000309.1 coordinate 3,031, forward strand.
TAAATCGTACGTCGAACGTAAACATAGGATATTTTCTGATCAGTCGCATATTTTTTCGAATTGCTAATGCGCCTTCGCAGGCGCGGAGGCGGAAGCCGCGTCGAGTGATGGACTGGGATCAGACAGTGGTGAAAGTCACAACGGAGACTGCGCTCTCTGTACTAGGTAACGGGGTAGGATGAATGGTCGTTTTACCTTCAGAAGACGTCAAGTGATCTGTGACTGCACGGAAGGCCGCAGTGGGTCCGACTAGGGCCACCCGCATCAGATAGAAGTTGGCCGCACTGTGGCATTCGACGTCGTTGCATCACTCGCTGTACCTGCTGTATGGACAACCAGATCGACCTCATCCGTATCTTCACCGCAGCGACGCAATCGGCCAGTTTCCGCGAGACGGCGACCCGTCTCCGCACGTCGCCGCAGGTCGTCACACGTGCAATCCAGCAACTCGAAGAACGGCTGGACGAAACGCTCTTTCATCGCAGCACGCGCAGCGTGCGCATCACGACGTTCGGGAAGACCTTTGCCGTGCGCGCGTATGCGCTCCTGCAGTCGGTCGAGCGATATCAAGCTTGCCGC
>NZ_JARESU010000031.1:0-92811 GCF_046027075.1 Paraburkholderia sp. RL18-085-BIA-A
GCGCCGCGGCCGGCGCCGCCCCCCCCCCCGCGACCGTGGTGCTCGACTATGCGGGCGGCGCGCAGCTCGACGCGCTGTGCGCGGCGATCCATGCGCTGCGCCGTCAGGCGGGACGCGCGCTGAAGATCGTGGTGGTCGAACGCGGCGAGGTGCTGCGCCATCAATACGAGCTGCTGGTGCTGACGCTCGGCGCCAACCTCGTGCTCGGCCGCGATCTGCCGTTCTCGCGGATGCAGTCGCTGCTGCAATCGCTGCAAGGGCAACTCCACACGCGGCCGGTCGCCGCCGACTATCGCGCCGCGCTCAGCGCCGCGCTGAGCGACGCCGTGCTCGGCTACCTGCCGCCCGCCGCGTTCTGCGAGCGGGTGCGCACCGTGCTCGAACGCAGCGCGATGCTGCAATTGCCGCACGTGCTCGTCAAGCTGACCCTGCTGCCGCAGTGCGCGCACGTGGACGCGCTGAGGCACTGCGTGCCACGCCGGGCGGGCGACGTGTACACGGCCGATGCGGCGCACCTGTACGTGTTCCTGTTCGCGTGCCGGCTGGCCGACGCGGATGCGGCGCTCGCGCGCATCTTCGACGTGCCGGTCGAGGGGATTGCGCAAACGCTCGTGCATCTGGCGGAAGAGCGCATCGGCGCTGAGCTCGATGCGCTGCAAGCGGCGAACCGGCGCGCGCGCATTGCCGACTACAGCGATCTGTTCGCGCTGCCGGAGCGGGGGAAACTGGGGGAGGGGCGTGCGCAAGCTGGGGGCGTTGAAGGCGAAGCGTCGCGAGATGGGGTGCTGTCCGCTGCGGTGCAACTAGCGACGCTGGACGAGGAGTTGAGTCGCGCGCGTGCCGAGGCTGACGAAGCGGTCGCGGTTAATGACGCTGCGCAAGCCGAAAACGGCACAAGCGGCACGAACGCCACGAACGACGAAGCAACCAAAGCCGTTAAAGCATCCACGCGCGACGACCCGCCTGGTGGCCTGACGCCGCAGCAAGGCTCGACGCAACAGCAACCCCAAGCCACGCCACACACCGCCACCCTACGCGCGCCGCCGCGACACCGCCGCGCCGAACCTCACGCGATGCCGGTGCGCAACAAGGAGAGCGACTGATGGAATTCCTGCTGACGTACTTTGCGATCGGCCTGATCCTCGCGGTCCCGGTGTGGATCGTCTGGCAGCGCGCCGGTTCGCGCCGCGGGTTCACGGCGATGCGGGGCTTCGATCCGCGCGACGCCGTGCGCTGCGACATCGAACCAGTCGCGTTGCGCGCCCGCCTGTTGCCCGACACGCAGTCTATCGACGTGGCCACGCGATGAAAACGGTCGCCGTCGTCTCCACCGCGGGCGGCACGGGCCGCACCACGCTGAGTGCCGCGCTCGCGGTGTTGCTCGCGCGGCGCGGCCGCCAGGTGGTCGCGCTCGATCTCGATCCCCAAAACATGCTCGGCGCGCATCTCGGCATCGACGGGCTCGCGCCGGCGGGCATCGCGCAAGCGCTGCTCGACGACACCGTCGCGTGGCACACGCATACGTGGCGCAATGCCGAGGGCGTGCTGTTCGTGCCTTACGGCGCGGTGTCGCTCGCGCAGGACGCGCGCTGCGATGCGCGCCTTGCCGCCGAGCCGCAATGGCTCGCGAATGCGCTCGCGCAGCTCGATCTGCCGTCCGACGGCGTCGTGCTGATCGACACGGCGCGCTATCCGTCGCAGCAAGCCGCGCAGGCGGTGCGCTGCGCCGACCTGGTGTTGTGCGTGACGCCGCCCGAACCGGCCGCGTGTGCGACGCTGGTCGCGCGGCTCGATGGCTTGCGGCGCGACGGCGCGAATCTGCGGATCATCGTGAACCGGCTGAACCCAGCGCGCGATATGCAGCGCGACGTGCTCGCGATGCTCGCGGCGGCGCTCGGCGACGGTGTGCCGCTCGCGCAGCGCGTGCATCTGGACGTGGCGCTGCCGGAGTCGTTCGCGCGCGGCACGTGGCTCTTCGACGATGCGCCGCATTCGCAGGCCTCGCACGATCTGCATGGTCTGGCGAACTGGGTCGACGCGTGGGTCGCCGGCGCGCCGTTGACGGCCGCGCGCCGTCATGGTGAACCGACATGAGCGAGCCGATGCGCGAAGCGCCTGGTAGCGAGCCGATGAGTGGGCGTGATAGTGGGCAACGTCGCGAGCCTACGAGGGTGCCCACGAGCGGCCCCAGAAGCGAGCCTGCAGGCGAACTCACCACTGAGCCCGCGCGCGAACCGGGAACCCCCGCGCACGCCTCCCGCACGCCGCGCCAGCGCATGCTCGACTGGCTCGCTCACGGCCTCGGCGTACCCGCGAGCCGCACGCCGCTCGACTGGTTCGTGCGCCTGTTCTTCAAGCCTCCGCGTCCCGGCAAGCCCGACTACGCGCGTCGCTGGATCCGGGCCGCCGTGCTGCATCTGGCGCTGCAATGGGGCGTGCTCGAACCGCATCGTTTGCGCGCGTGGCTGTGGCGCGCGTTCGTTCGTGCGCCGCGCTTGCCCGAGCAGAGCGGCGCGGCGCAAGTGCGCGCGGTGCTGGGCTGGATCGACCGCTGGCTGGTGCCGCTGCTATTGCGCTGGCGACGCCTGCGCCGCCGCGTAGAGGCGCTGCTGCCGACCCTGCCGTGGCAACGCTGGGGCATGCGACTCGAAGCGGGCGCGCAGCACCTCGGCCACATTCGCTGGCTGCTGCCCATTCTCGTGGCGGCGGGCGCGGGCTTGTGGACGCTGATCGGCACGTCGCCGCTGGCCCCGGAAGGTCAGTTCGAATTCTTCGCGGTGCTGGTGGCCGTCGCGCTTTTCATACGGCGCTTTCCCGGCCGCATGCCGGTGCTGATCCTCACGACGATCGCGCTGCTCGCGATGGCGCGCTATGTATGGTGGCGCGTGACGCAGACGCTGTCGTTCGAGACGCCCGGCGAGGCGATCCTCGGTTATCTGCTGTTCGGCGCCGAAGCCTATACGTGGATCATTCTGCTGCTCGGCTTCGTGCAGACCGCATGGCCGCTCGATCGCGCGGTCGCCGAACTGCCCGCCGACACCGCGAGCTGGCCGAGCGTCGACATCTATATTCCGACCTACAACGAGCCGCTGTCGGTGGTGCGCCCGACCGTGTTCGCCGCGCAAGGCATCGACTGGCCGGCCGACAGGCTGCGCGTGTATCTGCTCGACGACGGCCATCGCGAGGAGTTCAGACAGTTCGCGCGCGAGGCCGGCATCGGCTACATCACGCGCGACGACAATCGTCATGCGAAGGCGGGCAACATCAACCGCGCGCTGGAAAAGACGCATGGCGAGTACATCGCGATCTTCGACTGCGATCACGTGCCGACGCGCTCGTTCCTGCAAACCACGATGGGCACTTTCCTGCGCGACGCCCGGTGCGCGATGGTGCAGACCCCGCATCATTTCTTCTCGCCCGATCCGTTCGAGCGCAACCTCGGCACGTTCCGCCGCGTGCCCAACGAAGGCAACCTGTTCTACGGGCTCGTGCAGTCCGGCAACGATCTGTGGAACGCGTCGTTCTTCTGCGGCTCGTGCGCGGTGATCAAGCGCACGGCGCTCGAGGAAGTGGGCGGCGTCGCGGTGGAGACCGTCACCGAAGACGCGCACACCGCGCTCAAGCTGCACCGGCGCGGCTATAAGACCGCCTATCTGCCGACCGTGCAGGCCGCCGGCCTCGCCACCGAAAGCCTCGCCAGCCACATCAAACAGCGCACGCGCTGGGCGCGCGGCATGGCGCAGATTTTCCGCATCGATAATCCGTTTCTCGGCCGCGGCCTCAGCTTCTTCCAGCGGCTGTGCTACGGCAACGCAATGCTGCATTTCTTCTACGGCGTGCCGCGGCTCATCTTCCTGACCATGCCGATGGCGTACCTGTTCTTCCAGATGTATTTCATCAACGCATCGGCGACCACCATAGCCGGCTTCGTGCTGCCGTACATCGTGCTCGCCAACATCGCGAACTCGCGGATGCAGGGCAGATTCCGCCACTCGTTCTGGGCCGAAGTGTATGAATCGGTGCTCGCGTGGTACATCGCGCTGCCGACCACCATCGCCTTTTTCAGCCCGAAGCACGGCAAATTCAACGTGACCGACAAAGGCGGGCGCATCGACGAAGGCTACTTCGACTGGGCGGTGTCGAAACCGTATCTGGTGCTGCTCGGCCTGAACGCGTGCGCGCTGATGGCCGGCGTGTACCGGCTGACGTTCGGGCAGGGTGGCGAAACCCCGACGATCCTGATGAACGTGTTCTGGACGCTCTATAACCTCGTGATGCTCGGCGCGGCGGCGAGCGTGGCGCGCGAGGCGAAGCAGGTGCGCGTCACGCACCGCATCGCAATGCGCGCGGCGGCCACCTTGCTGCTCGCGGACGGCACCACGGTCGCGTGCACCACCAGCGACTATTCGACCGGCGGTCTCGGTCTCGAAGTCGACCCGGAACTAAAGCTCGCGCCAGGCGACAGCCTTGGCGTGTGCTTAAGCCGTGGCGATCGGCAATTCCATTTCCCGGTGCACGTGAGCCGTTTTGTCGGCAAGCACCTGGGCGTGCGTTTCGACGGGCTGACGCTCGAACAGGAACGGCAGATGGTGCAATGCACGTTCGGCCGCGCCGACGCGTGGCTCGACTGGGGCGAGCAAACCGTCGAGGACACGCCGCTGCGCGGCCTGAAGGGCGTGGTGACGATGGGCATCGAAGGTTATTCGAGGCTGCTGAGCGGTGTGCTGCGCGCGTGCCAGTCGCTGTTCGCGCTGGACCGTACCCGCTATTAACGCCGGTGGCGCGCGCGCCCGGCCAATGAGAGAACTTCGTTCATGACTGTGTGGAACCTGTACTTCATCATCAAGCTGTACCTGTACGCGGGCGGGCATCTGCAGCCGCTGTGGCTGGCCAATCTCGGCTTTGCGCTGATGTTGGCGGCGAGCGCGACGCTGCGTCATCGCGTGCTGCGCGTGTTGCGCAACCTGCTCGGACTCGCGATCGGCGTCCCGTTGATGTACCACGAAGCGAACGTCCCGCCGTTCTCGCGTCTGACCGAGGAGTTCGGCAATCTCACGACGTTCAGCTTCGGCTACTGGCTCGAACTCGCGCAGCGTTTCTTGCCGCCGATGCTGCTGCTCGGCGCGCTCGGCGGACTGGTCGCTTATCTGATCGTGAACCGCTGGTTGCGCGTCGCGACGTTCGTGCTGCTCGCGCTGATCGCGATTCCGCTGTGGCATGAGGGCAGCACGGTGCTCGCGCAACTGCGCAGCGCGCCTGACGCGGCCGCGGCCGGATCGGGCAATGCGCTGGCCGCGCAGCCGCTCGACCATAACGCGGCGCTCGCCGCATTTCGCACCCAGGAGTCGCAGCGTCAGGTGACGTTCGGTCACCTCGGCACCGATCCGAACACGCAGTTCGCCGTGATCGTGCTGCATATCTGCTCGCTGTCGTGGGACGACCTCGACGCGGTGAAAGCGCGCAATCATCCGATGCTGAGCCATTTCGACTATCTGTTCACGAACTTCAGCACGGCGGCGAGCTATAGCGGACCGGCTGCGATTCGCGTGCTGCGCGCGAGCTGCGGGCAGGAGGCGCACGCGGACCTCTACAAGGACGCGCCGCAGCAGTGCCATTTGCTGGCCGATCTCGCGCAGGCCGGCTACACGCCGCAGACGATGCTGAACCACGACGGCCACTTCGACAACTTCCTGCAACTGGTGCACGACAACGCCGGTGTGCCGAACGTGCCGATGATTTCCAATACCAGCGTGCCGGTCGCGATGCATGCGTTCGACGGCTCGGCGATTCGCGATGACTACGCGACCCTCGCCAACTGGTATGCGCAGCGCGCCGGCACGCCGGGGCCGGTCGCGCTGTACTACAACACGATCAGCCTGCACGACGGCAATCGGCTGCCGAACAGCAATCTGTCGAGCATCGATTCGTACCCGCAGCGCGTGAACAAGCTGATGAGCGACTTCGACCGCTTTGCGGATCTGATCGCGGCATCGGGCCGGCGCGCGGTGATCGTGTTCGTGCCGGAACACGGCGCGGCCTTGCGAGGTGACGCGAACCAGGTGGCGGGCTTGCGCGAAATTCCGACGCCGCGCATCGTGCACGGACCGGTGGGTGTGCGGCTGGTCGGCTTCCAGGGCAATCATGGGCCGACCACGGTGATCGACAATCCGACCAGCTTCCTCGCGATCGCGCAATTGCTGTCGAACCTCGTGTCGAACAGTCCGTTCAAGCCGGGCGTGACCTTGTCGCAGTACGCAACGAATTTGCCGCAAACGCAGATGGTCGGCGAAAACGAAGGGACGGTGACGATGAAGACCGCGTCCGGCTATGTGGTGAAGACGCCGGATGGCGTGTGGGTGGACGGCAGATGACGCAGACTGAATTGACCCAGGCAGCCGTGAAGGCCGACGCAGGGACCGCAGCAGACGTGGCTTCGATAGCGGCATCGAAAGCGACTGCGAAAGCGGTGGGAAAAACTGCCGCGAATATCGCTCCGAGCGCGGGCGGCTGGCCGGTGGACGACATCACCGGCCTCGCGCGCCGTTTGCCCGAGGTCGATCCCGCGAACTATTTCGACGGTCAGGCGAAGGAGTCGTTTCAGCAGTCGCTGATCAAGTGGCCGGTGCTAGCACGGCTGATGAATCTCCTGCCGGCGGATGAAGCTAGCGTGCCCGTCGAGCGCAATCCGGCGCAGAAGCAGGAAGTCGAATAAGGGCTGTTTGACCAACAAAGCGAACGCAGCGGAAGGCAACGGCTTCATCCGCGCCTTCGCCGCAACGCGTCGCCATCAGCGCAACTGCGTGACCGCGAGCAGCAGCACCATGCTGCCGATCGCGCCATCGAGCACACGCCACGCGCTCGCACGGCGAAACAGCGGCGCCAGCATGCGCGCCCCGTAACCCAAACCGACAAACCAGATCCCGCTGACCGCCATCGCGCCGAGCGCGAACGCGACCCGTGCGCCTTGCGGCTCGCGTGCGCCCGCCGTGCCGATCAGCAGGAAGGTGTCGAGATACACGTGCGGATTGAGCCATGTGAAGGCAAGCGTCATCAGGATGATCGGCAGCGCGCGCTGGGTGGGCGCCACGCCGCTCGCGGTAGCGTCCAGCACCGCGTGCCCCGGACGCACCGCGCGGCGCAGCGCATTGATGCCGAACCATGCGAGATACGCGAGCCCGACATACAGCATTGCATGGACGAACACCGGGTAGCGTTCCACCAGCACCGACGCGCCGCCGACGCCCGCGCCGATCAGAATGAAGTCCGACAGCGCGCATAGCGCGACGATCTTGCCGACATGCGAGCGCATGATGCCCTGGCGCAGCACGAAGGCGTTTTGCGCGCCGATGGTCACGATCAGCGATGCGCACAGGGCTGCGCCGTGGGAAAAAGACAGCCAGTTCATAAACGGTCCAGTAGACGGAAGAAGCGAACGGGTCTAGTCTGCGGTTTTGCGGCTCATAAGAGAAGCTAATTTACTTAATGCCGATTAAGGAACGCTAATGCTCGACTACGCCTTGCTCGACGCGCTGGCCGCCGTGGTGCGCCACGGCTCGTTCGACCGCGCGGCCAGCGAACTGAATGTTACGCCGTCGGCGGTGTCGCAACGGGTCAAACTGCTGGAGGAGCGGGTCGGCAGCGTGCTCGTGAAACGCGGCCAGCCGTGCGTCGCGACCACCTCGGGCGCGCTGCTGTGCCGCCATACCGAACGCGTGCAACTGCTCGAAGCCGAGCTGAACGGCCGCCTGCCGGCGCTGCCGGGCGCACTCGTCGAGCCGTGGCCGGCGCTGCGCGTGGCGATCAACGACGACAGCGTCGGCACCTGGTTCATCGACGCGGTGGCGCCATTTTGCGTCGAGCGCGAGATGCTGCTCGATCTGGTGATCGACGATCAGGACTACACCGCGGAGCGGATCCGCGACGGCAGCGTGCAAGGCGCGGTCACCACGCAGGCCGAACCGGTGCAGGGTTGCCGCTCCACGCGGCTCGGCAGGATGCGCTATCTGGCGGTTTGCTCGCCGGCGTTTCGTGAGCGTTACTTCGCCGACGGGGTCACGCGCGAGAATTTGCGGCACACGCCGTGCGTCGACTTCAATCCGAAGGATCAGTTGCAAAAGCGCTTCATGCGCCGCATCACGCGAGCCGAGGTCGATCCGCCGCTGCACTGGATTCCGCATGTCGCCGGTTTCTTGCGGGCCTGCGTGACGGGGCTCGGCTGGGGCATGTGTCCCGAACGGATGGTCGCCGCGCATCTGGCGAGCGGCGAACTGGTGGAGATGGCGCCGGGCAAGCCTATCGATGTCGATCTGTATTGGCAGAGCTGGCGTTTGTCGATCGGCTGGCTCGACGACTTCGGCGCGGTGCTGCGCAAGCGGGCGGCGGACTTTCTCGACTGAAGCCGCGCGGGCGCTGGCGATCGGTTTTCCGGTCCGCGCGCGCCGTTATTAAAGCAGCAACTCGATCGAATGAAACAGCCGGCGCTGCTCCGGATCTTGCGAGCGCGCCCCTTCGTCGATCGCTTCCCGCAGACAGTCGAGAAAGCACGCGGCCGCCGGACTGGTCGGCGCGCCACGCCGTGACGTGATGCTGACGATGGTTTCATCGACCGTCTCGCGCAGCGGCAGCGCCCACAGGTTCTCCTTCGCGAGCGTCACTTCGACGAGCGGCCACGGAAAGATGCTCAACATGTCCGTATGCGCGAGCAGCCCCAGCACGACCGCCAGCGAATGCGCGAGATGAATCGTGTGCGGCACGCGCATGCCGCGCTTGCGGAACAGGTTGTCGGAGATCGACTCGCGGCTCGCCGGGTCCCAGTTCAGCACCCATTCCGCGTCTTCCAGTTCGAGCAGCGTGCGGCAACCGGCCTTCGGATGATCGCGCCGCGCGACCACCGCCGAATGCGTTGAAAAGAGCGGCACGTTGTGAAACTCCGATTGCGGCGACGCGGGCGGCGGCCGGCCAATCGAAAAATCGAGGCTGCCGTCGCGCAGGCGCGGCTGCACGACGCCGAGCAGGCCTTCGAAGAATTCCAGTTGCACTTCCGGCATGTGCTGCCGGAACCGCTGCACGGTGGGCGGCAAAAAGGTCAGCGCGACCCACGGCGTGACGCCGATCGACAGCTTGCCGGCGGCCGCGCCGCGCAGCGCTTCGATCTCGGCTTGCGCGCGCTGCAATTGCCCCAGCACCAGCCGCGCATGCACGACCAGCGCGCGGCCGAACTCGGTGAACGCGACACCGCTCGCGCTGCGCACCACCAGCGGCGCGTGCAGATCGGCTTCCAGTTCGCGCATCGCCTTGGTCACGGCGGCCGGCGAGAGTCCCAGGGTGCGGGCCGCAGCCCGGATACTTCCGGTATCCGCGATGGCCGCCAAGGTGCTGAGTTGATGCAGTTTCATCGGATGAGGCGGGAGTGGGGTGGCAACCAGGAGTTGCTGCCGCAACGATTCTACGCCTGCCGCTGGAAAATCGGCGTCGTTATGCTGGGTTCACGCTTTCATAGACGGAGACGATACGTGAACACCATGGCCATTCCGGCGGGCATCGCCGAACTCGAAGACGAAATGATCGCGCTGCGCCGCCGCATCCATGCGCAGCCGGAGCTGGCTTACGAGGAGTTCGCCACCGGCGACCTGGTCGCCGAATGCCTGCAAAAGTGGGGCTACACGGTGCATCGCGGTCTCGGGCAAACGGGCGTGGTCGGTCAGTTGAAGGTGGGCAACGGCACGCGCAAGCTGGGCTTGCGCGCCGACATGGACGCGCTGCCGATTCACGAAACCACCGGCTTGCCGTACGCGAGCAAGGTGCCCGGCAAGATGCACGCATGCGGCCACGACGGCCATACCGCGATGCTGCTGGCCGCCGCCAAACATCTCGCGCAGGAAAAGGGCTTTGACGGCACGCTGAATCTGATTTTTCAGCCCGCCGAAGAAGGCGAGGCCGGCGCGAAACAAATGCTCGAAGACGGCCTGTTCGAACAGTTTCCGTGCGACGCCGTATTCGCGATGCACAACATGCCGGGCTTCCCGACTGGCAAGTTCGGCTTCCTGCCGGGCTCGTTCATGGCTTCGTCGGATACGGTGATCATCAAGGTGACCGGACGCGGCGGCCACGGCGCGGTGCCGCACAAGGCCATCGATCCGGTGGTGGTGTGCGCGCAGATCGTGCTGGCCTTGCAGTCGATCGTGTCGCGCAACATCGCGCCGCTCGACATGGCGATCATCACCGTCGGCGCGATCCACGCGGGCGAAGCGCCCAACGTGATTCCGGAGACCGCCGAGATGCGCCTGTCGGTGCGCGCGCTGAAACCCGAGGTGCGCGACTACCTGCAGGAGCGCATCACGGCCGTGGCCACCGGCCAGGCGGCGGTGTACGGCGCGCGGGCCGAGGTGGATTATCAGCGCCGCTATCCAGTGCTCGTCAACGATGCGCAGATGACCGGCCTCGCGCGCGAGGTCGCGCTCGACTGGCTCGGTGAAGACGGGCTGATCGCGGACATGCAGCCGCTCACCGGCAGCGAGGACTTCGCGTTCCTGCTCGAACGTTGTCCCGGCAGTTATCTGATCATCGGCAATGGCGACGGCGAGGGCGGCTGCATGGTCCACAACCCGGGCTACGACTTCAACGACGATTGCCTCGCGACCGGCGCGGCCTATTGGGTGAGACTCGCGCAGACGTTTCTGGTCTGACGCGCAGCAGAGCATGCGATAGCGAGCGGCACCGCGCGCCGCGCCGCGCCGCGTCAGCAGCCAGCACATCACGGAGAGAGACAAATGGACTATTCCGCCACACCGCAACCCGCGGGCGCCGACGCGCTCGGCAGGCAGAGCGTAGCGAACGCACCGCAGACCGCCCAGCCGGCCGCGCGCATGCACCACGCGAAAGCGATTGCCGCGATCACGCTCGGCAACGGTCTGGAGTTTTTCGACTTCACGATCTACAGCTTCTTCGCGACGATCATCGGCAAGCTGTATTTCCCGGTGGAAGGCCAGCTCGCGCAATTGATGCTGGCGGTCGGCACGTTCGGCGTCGGTTTCATCATGCGTCCGGTGGGCGGCGTGGTGCTCGGCGCGTATGCCGATCGCGCGGGCCGCAAGGCCGCGATGAGTCTGACGCTGTGGCTGATGACGCTCGGCTCGGCGCTGATCGCGTTCGCGCCGACCTATGCGACGATCGGCCTCGCCGCGCCGCTGCTGGTGATTCTCGCGCGGCTGGTTCAGGGTTTCGCGCTGGGCGGCGAAGTCGGCGCGTCGACCTCGCTGTTGCTGGAGTACGGCAGCGACAGAACGCGCGGGTTCTATGGCAGCTGGCAGTTCGTGAGCCAGGGCTTGAACACGGTGTGCGGGTCGCTGCTCGGGGTCGTGCTGGCGGCGTCGCTGTCGAGCGCCGCGCTGGAAAGCTGGGGCTGGCGCGTGCCGTTTGTGATCGGCATGGCGATGGGGCCGATCGGGATTTATATCCGGCGTCATCTGGACGAAACGCTGCCGGGCATCGAGGACGGCGGGACGTCTCAAGCGGCGGCCGATGTGCCCGTTTCGCAGCCGGTGCGCCGACTGTTTCGCGACCATGCCCGCGTCATCACGATGGGTGTGCTGACGACGATCGGCGGCACCGCGGCGAACTACATCGTGCTGTTTTATCTGTCCACCTACGCGATCCGTATCCTGCATCTGCCGATGTCGTCGGCGTTGTGGGCGGCGTGGACCGCGGCGGTGGTGACGGTGATCTGCTCGCCGTTCGCGGGGACTCTGTCCGATCGCGTCGGACGCAAACGCGTGTTGTGGGTGTCGCGGGTGTTGCTGATCGTCGCGGTGTATCCCGCTTTCATGATCATCAATGCCGTGCCGACCGTGCCGGTTTTGTTGTCGGTGGTGGCGGCGCTCGGGGTGCTGGTCGCGTTTACCGCCGTGCCTAATATCGTCATGCTGCCGGAGATGTTTCCGCGCGCGATTCGCGCGACCGGCATGTCGATTGTCTATTGCCTCGGGGTGTCGATTTTCGGTGGATTCGCGCAGTTCTTCGCGACGTGGTTGATCCAGATTTCGGGCAGCAATCTCGCGCCGGCCTGGTATCTGATCGGCTGCGGGCTGGTGTCGTTGCTGCCGTTGCCGTGGATGCGCGAGACGGCGGGGCGGCCGATTGATTGAGGTGCAGGCAGGCGAGGGCGGCGCAAGGTTCGCGCTGCTGCTCGCGCTGTTCGTACTGACGGACCGGCCACAATGGAAAAGAGGCGCGATAAGTTTTTATCGCGCCTCTTTGCATGTGCGGCGACGAGCCGTTGCGGTTACTTGCCCGCGCTCACCTCGCCGCCGATTTCCCGCCATCGGCCACCGGCGCATCACCGCCCGCCGCCGCCGCATCGCGCGTCTCGGGCATTGCCGCCCACACCAGCAGCACAGCCAGCGCACCCGCGGCAGCCAGGCCGAAGAAGCTGATTGCATTGCCGAAATGATCCGCGACGAAGCCCGCGGCGGTTGTGCTCAACGTGGCCCCGATCCCCGCCGCCAGGCCGAACAGTCCGATACACAGGTTGTAGCGGCCCTTGTCGCCGGCGACGTCGGCGGCGATCAGCGGCAGCATCACGCCGAACACGGCGGCGCTCAAACCGTCCAGCATCTGCACCGGCACCAGCAAGTAAGGGCTGCTGATTCCGGCGAACAGCAACGCGCGGATCGGCAACGCCGAAAATCCGAGCAGCAGGATCGGCCGTCGGCCCCAGCGTTCCGCCGAGCGTCCGACCCACGGCGACATCATCGCGACGATCGCTTGCGGCACGATGATGCACGCCGCGATTACGAGCTGAACGTTGTCGCCCATGCCGGCTGTCACTTCGCCCGCCGCCAGGTTCAGCATCGCCGCGTTCGACAGGTGGAACAGCACGATGCACGCCGCGAACAGCAGCATCCGCTTGTCGCGCAGCAGCTCGCGCAGGCTCTCGCGCCGTTCGAGCTGCTGCGGCGTCGGCGCGGTTTTCGGCAACTCCACGGTGTCGGTGCGCTGGATCATCGTCAGCGCGATCAGTGCGGGCACCGCGAGTCCGGCGGTCAGCCAGAACACGGCGCGCGGCGAATAGTATTCGCCGAACAGACCCATCAGGCCGGCCGCCACCGCGCTGCCGATCGACGCCCAGCGCGCGTTGCGACCTAGCCGGTCGCCGAGATTCGCGCGTCCCACCAGCGCGAACGAGATCGCGGCGAGCGCCGGCGTCAGCATGCAACTGGCGAAGCCGTGGAACACCTCGGCGGCGATCACCGGCAGCACGGTCGGACTGGCGGCCAGCAGCACCGCGCTCAGGATGATCGCGATGATCGCCCACGCGGCCGCGGCCTTCTTGTTGCGCAACGCGTCGACGGCGGCGCCGCCGGGCACCTGGCTCACCATCGCGCTGATGGTGCCGACCGACAGCGCCATGCCGATCTCGCCCTGGGTCCACTTATGCGACGCGAGATACGACGCGATGAACGGCCCGAAGCCAGTCTGCACGTTGGCAACGAAGAAATTCAGCCAATCGAGCGCGCGCAGACTGCGTGCCGTGACCAGAGTGCGGCCGATCATCGGGCCGCCCGTGCGTTGGAGACCGCGATGGCCGTCGACGGGCCGCCAGGCGCCGAAGCGGCGGCTGGCGCGGACGCGGGAGCCGCCGCGGGAGCGGGCGGCGGCGCCGGCGACACCGCGCGGATCGGTTTGTCGCTGGCGTAGAGCGGCGTGGCGTTGATCTGCGCGTCGCTCAGTTCGAGCAGCGGATGCAGCTCCTTGTCGCGCGTGACGAAGTGCAGCGCCGACCAGTTCGCGGCGATCGTGCGCCGTTCGGTGCTGACCATGCCGTTGACGTCGAGCACGACCGCCTGCGGCTGCGCATTGGCGTCGATCAGCACGTCGATCACGCGGCCGACCTTGGCGCCGTTCGAACGCTCGACGGTGGCGTCGATCAGCGGCAACTGCACGGCATTGGACTTGACCGCGCTGGCCGGCACGGCCCCGGCGTTGAGCATGATCGGCGCGGTCTTCGCGGTCGGCGTGAAGCGGAACGCGCTCCACGGGAAATTCACCTTGCGGTCGCCGACGCCGAGGAAGCCCTGCAGATTGACGACCATCTCGCGCGGCTTGCCGAGCGCGTCGGCGATCACGTCGACCGCGCGTCCGACCACTTTGCCGTCGGGCTTCTGCACTTCGCTATCGAGCAGCGCGCGCGCCTCGTTGCGCTCGATCGTGCGCAGCACGATCAGCGGCGGCGGCGGGGGTGGGGGCGGCGGCGGCGCGGGCGTGGCGACGGGCGGCGGAGGCTCGACCTTGTGCGGCTTCTCGACTGGCTTCTTCGGTTTCTTCGGCTGCTCGGGTTCATTCGCTTCGGCCTCGACCGGCTCGGGCGCGGAAGCCGCCACCGGCGCGCTGGCGGGTTCGACGGGCATGACCGTCGCGTCGACGATCGGCGCCTGCTGCGGGCCCCATAACAGGCTGCAGCCGGACAGCGCGAAGAGCGCGAACACAGCGAGAATCAGCACGCGCCAGGCAGGACGCGAAAAGCCGCCAGTCATCGGGAAAAACTCCATGGGCCGGTGCGGACGGGCGCAGAGTGCCGCCGCGGTTATCGAGGTACGGGCCAGAGTTTAACCCGCGACGTCGGGCGGCCCCGGTTTTCGCGGGCGATCCGGCTGCGCTCTGCAAGCACGCTTCATGCCCCGCGCGGGGTATGCGCCACGCGTTCGCCGCGCTTTGGGGCCCCTTTGCCTTCGCAGACAGTATGCCGCCCGCGAAACCGTCAGAAGCCTTTCACGTCTGCATGACAAACCGTAGGTGTAAACACGCGGCGCGCCGACGCGGTTTGCCGCCCCTGAACGATATAAGCGTCGCGACATGTCCGGCATGCCATCCATGCGATTGGAGCCATATCTGTGTTGCCCTACATTTCGAGGCAACAAGAAGAGATGCACCACACATTAAACCAACCCAACGAGACGAACCCTGACGACGGCCGAATCGACGGCCGTTTCAGCATGCTGATAAAGGAGGCACTCATCATGATGGAACCCCACGCCCAGGCGATTTCCGAAGTCGCGAACGAATCGTTCGACGCAAAGGGCTTACTCGACCGCTATTTCGACATCTCGTCGCGCGGCAGCACGCAGCGTCAGGAGATCGTCGCGGGCATCACGACCTTCCTTGCGATGGTCTACTCCGTGTTCGTGGTGCCGGGCATGTTCGGCAAAGCGGGCTTCGACACCAGCGCGGTATTCGTTGCCGTGTGCCTGACCACCGCGTTTGGCTCGCTGCTGATGGGCGTGTGGGCGCGCCTGCCGATCGCGATCGGCTGCGCGATTTCGCTGACCGCGTTCACCGCGTTCGGCCTCGTGCTCGGCAAGGGGCTGCATCCGAACGTCGCGCTCGGCGCGGTGTTCCTGATGGGCGTGGTGTTCACCGCGATCTCGGTGACAGGCGTGCGTTCCTGGATCCTGCGCAATCTGCCGACCGGCATCGCGCACGGCACGGGGATCGGCATCGGGCTGTTTCTGCTGTTGATCGCCGCCAACGACGTGGGGCTGGTCGTGAAGAATCCGGGCGCCGGACTGCCGGTGTCGCTCGGTCATATCACGGCGTTGCCGGCGCTGATGTCGGTAGCGGGACTCGGGGCGATTTTCGGGCTGGTGCGCCGCCGCGTGCCGGGCTCGATTCTGATCGTGATCGTCGCGATTTCGGCGATCGCGCTGGCGATCGATCCGGCTGTGTCGTTCCACGGCGTGTTCGCGGTGCCGTCGCTCAGCGCGCCGGGCCATGCGTCGCTGATCGGCGCGATGGACATCAAGGGCGCGCTGTCGATGGCGGTGCTGCCCAGCGTGCTCGCGCTCGTGATGACCGCCGTGTTCGACGCCACCGGCACGATTCGCGCGGTGGCCGGTCAAGCGGGCCAGCTCGATGAAAACGGCCGCATCATCAACGGCGGCCGGGCGCTGACGGCCGATTCGCTCAGCTCGATCTTCTCGGGACTGCTCGGCGGCGCGCCGGCGGCGGCGTATATCGAGTCGACGGTCGGCGTCGCGGCCGGCGCGAAGACCGGGCTGGCGGCGGCGGTGGTCGGGCTGCTGTTTCTCGTGGTGATGTTCTTCTCGCCGCTGGCCGGTCTCGTGCCTTCGTACGCGACGGCGCCGGCGCTGATGTACGTGGGGCTGCTGATGTTGTCGAACGTCAGCAAGCTCCATATGGACGACATGGTCGACGCGATGTCCGGGCTGATGTGCGCGGTGTTCATCGTGCTGACCGCGAACATCGTGACGGGCATCATGCTCGGCTTCGCGACGCTCGTGATCGGCCGTGTGGTGAGCGGCGAATATCGCAAGCTGAACGTGGGCACGGTCGTGATCGCTGTCGTGCTGGTGGGTTTCTATCTCGGCGGCTGGGCGATCTGATTTGCCGCTGAGGCTGCCCGGTTTGTGTCCGGGTATTGCTGAAACCTTGCTGGAATGCGGAGCGGGGCGGCGCGATGTTGGCCGCTTCGCGTGGCCGACGAGATGTCCTTGACATCCACCCGGACGGTTCTATACTTAACCTTATGGTTAAGTATAACGATGCGGTACTCGATCGCACCTTCGCCGCACTGTCGGACCCGACGCGGCGCGCGTTGCTCGCGCGGCTGTCGGAGCGCGAGCTGTCGGTCAGCGAACTCGCCGAGCCGTTTGCAATGTCGTTGCCCGCCGTGATGAAGCATCTCGACGTGCTGTGCGGGGCCGGTCTCATCACGCGCAACAAAACCGGCCGCACGGTCGCGTGCCGGCTGTGCGCCGGACCGATGGAGGAAGCCATGGAGTGGCTCGGCCGCTATCAGCGCTTCTGGTCCGAATCGTTCGACCGTCTTGCTGCGTTCGTCGAACAGGAGCCCGAGCCAGGTCTGCCGAGCCCAACCGCACCCGCCGGTGACATCCACGCGCCACCTCCGCCGGAGTCTCCGGCGCGCGGACGGCGACGCCGCAATGGATGACGCGGATGCATCCGCGCGGCGTCGAACCGGTCCGCAGGCAACGGATGTGCGGTGGCGATCGCCTCGGCTTAACCGACAAGTTCGATCCGCTGGAAGCGTGAGGTAGTCCGAGATCGTTCGAACTGCTTCGGATTCTTTCGAGTGCGCCTGATCGAGGCTGCACGATTGATCTTACGTCGCAGAAAAGGAGACGGATATGGACCCGCAACACCGCGTTGGTACGAGACAGGAATGGCTGGGCGCGAGCCGTGCGCTATTGGTCGAAGAGAAAGCGCACATGCGCGCAGGCGACGAACTCGCCCGCAAACGCCGTGCGCTGCCGTGGGTCAAGGTCGACAAGACCTACTGGTTTGATACGCCGCAGGGCCGCAAGACGCTTGCCGATCTGTTCGACGGCCGCAGCCAGCTGATCATCTATCACTTCATGATGGGCCCGGATTGGGAAGAGGGCTGTGTCGGCTGCTCGTTCCTGTCGGATCACATGAGCGGGATCGTCACGCATCTGGAGCATCACGACGTGTCGTACGTGACGGTATCGCACGCGCCGCTCGCGAAAATCGAGGCGTTCCGAAAGCGCATGGGGTGGGGCTTTCCATGGGTGTCGTCGAGCGGCAGCGATTTCAATTTCGACTACCACGTGTCGTTCACGCCGGAGCAGCTGGCCAGCAAGAAAGGCTTCTACAACTTCACCGAGCAGGATGTCGGCATCGACGAGCAACACGGCCACAGCGTGTTCTACAAGGACGGCAACGGCGACGTGTTCCACACGTATTCGTGCTATGGACGCGGCGACGAACGGTTCATCAACACGTACGCGCATCTGGACGTCACGCCGAAAGGCCGCAACGAGACCAGCAATCTGACCGACTGGGTCAAGCATCACGACCGGTACGAGGAGCAGAAGGGCGGCGCTTGCGCCGCGTGCGGTTCCTGAGCGATGCGGGGCGGCCTGACGTAAGGCGCAAGCGCAGAGGTTCTGGCAGGTGCTGGCGCCTCGTTGCGCCGCGCGTCGTGCGCTTCGCGTCAGAGCGCCATGTCGAAAGCGGGCTTGAGGAAAAATTCCATCGCCATCACGGCGAGGCCCATCGCGGCCGCGGCTAGCGTCAACACGCCGTACTCGTCGTAGCGTGAGTCGTACAGGCACGCCACAACGAACAGAATCGCCAGCAGGTTGGTCAGCCAATCGAAGTTCAGCGCGAAATCCATCGATAAATCCGGGCTCATGTGCGATCCGGAAGGTCGGATCGCACGGTCAGTTGAGCGGGATTTTATCGAGATGAGCTTACGGATCCGCAACGGCGGGGCTTACAGCGATTACGCCCCGAAGGAAGTCCCCTTGGGGGACGCCCCGAAGGAAGTCCCCTTGGGGGGCGCCCCGAAGGAAGCCGTCTCCGGCGTCATCATTTCCCGCTCGATCCACTCGATCACAGACGTGCGCCGCGGCTGCCACCCGAGCAGCTTGCGCGCTCGTTCGCCCCGCACACGGCTATTCGACCCGAGACCATACGACGCCATTTCATAGCCCCATTCCTTCTGCGCTTCATCGAGCGGCCAGTCTTGCGGCTCGCCGAGTTTCATCACGTGCGCGATGGCGGTGCTCATGTCGCGGAACGACGCCTCGCCGCTTTCGACGAAGTAGAACGTTGCTGCCGGCGTCTTTTCCAATGCGAGGCGATACAGTTCGGCGACGTCGTCGATGTGCACGTTCGACCAGATGTTGCCGCCGCTGCCGACATGGCGCACCACGCCGCTCTTTTGCGCCTGGCGCACGAGCCGCGGCAACTGCACGCTGGCGCTGCCCGCCACCGCGCCGTGACCGTAGATCAGCGTGTTGCACAGCACTGCCGCACGAATGTTCTGCTGCGCCGATTCGAGCACGAGCTGGTCGATCGCGACGCGCGCCGCCTTGTCGGCAGTCGGCGTCGGCAGCGCGTCCTCGTGGTAGATGCGGGCGTCGCCCGCCTCGCCGCCCGACGCATCGCCGACGATGCTCGAACCGCTCGTATGCAGGAACGGCTTGCCGGAGCCGGCGAGTCCTTCGATCAGCGCCTTCACGGCGCCTTCATGGTCGCTGCTCGCGGCGTTGATGACCGCGTCGGCGGCGTGTGCTTCGGTGATCAGCAATGCCCGGTCGTCCAGGGTGCCGATTACCGGCTCGATGCCGAGCTGTTGTAACTCGGCGCTTTGTTCGGGTTTGCGGATCAGGCCGCGCACCTGATGGCCGGCGCGCACGAGATGCGCCGCGATCGAACCGCCGATGAAACCGCTCGCGCCTGTGATGAAAATCTTCAAGACATACTCCTTAAGGGAAATAGCAACCATCCTTCATGGGACCGGAGTAAGTGCTTTGCATGGGCCCGGAGTAAGTGCTGAAGCACTAACTCCGGCCGACAGCTAACGAGCTAACTCTGGTCGACCGCGATAGGAGACAGGCATGCAGTATCCGCCGTCTTGATTCTCGCAAAAAGCGTGTTAGTCTCAAATCAGTCTTGATTTGAAGTCAACAATGAGAACGTCCACCGATGAGCTGCTGGTGTTCGTCACCGTGATCGACAGCGGCTCGATTACAGCGGCGGCCGAAAAGCTGGGGCAGACCGTGTCCGGCGTGAGCCGCGCGCTCACGCGCCTCGAAGAGAAACTCGACACCACGCTGGTGCGGCGCACGACCCGCCGCCTGCAACTGACCGAAGAGGGCGAGGCGTTCCTGCAGCGCGCGAGGGCGATTCTCGACGCGATGGAAGAGGCCGAGGAATCCGTCGCCCGCGGACGCGAGCGGCCGTCGGGGCGCTTGCGGGTCGATGCGGCGTCGCCGTTCATGCTCCATTGCGTGGCGCCGCACATGACCGCGTTTTCGGCGCTGTATCCGGAGATTCGCCTGGAGCTGACCAGCAACGAACGGATCGTCGATCTGCTCGAACAGAAGGTGGACATCGCGATCCGGATCGGCGCGTTGCAGGATTCGACCTTGCATGCGCGCGCGCTGGGCAGCAGCAGGCTGCGGGTGCTCGCGAGCCCGGCGTATCTGGCTGAATATGGCGAGCCCAGAACGGTGGACGCGTTGCGCGCTCATCGCCTGATCGGCTTCACGGCGCCGGAGCATCTGAACCGCTGGCCGCTGCGCGAGGGCCGCAAGGGCAAGGCCGCGCCAATGAAGATCGAACCGGCAATCACCGCGTCGAGCGGCGAGACGCTGCGGCAGCTGGCGCTGTCGGGCTGGGGCATCGCCTGTCTCGCGGATTTCATGACCGCCGCCGACGTGCGCGACGAGCGCCTCGTGCCGATTCTCGGCAACGTGTTGATCGACGAGCGACAGCCGGTGAGCGCGGTGTATTACCAGAGCGCGTCGCTGGCGGGGCGCGTGCAGTGCTTTCTGGATTTCATCGCGGCGCGCGTGGAGCTTTAGCGGCGCGTGTCTCCTCGCGCTTCCCTTTTTGCGCTGCCGACATAGGCCCGCTGCCCGCACAGGCAGGCGGGTTTTTTTTGTCCGCAAGCGGCTCTCATGGCTCGCTTGAACCCGTGGGTCACCGGCCTCGCTCGCATGCGAGATGTTTTTGTCCACATAGCGCCGCGTGTTGTTAACGTGTATATACAACTTCACGAGCCGAACACAGCAAGCCCCTTCGCTTCGAACTGCTGTTCAAAACCGGAATTCACGGGATGAACAAGCGTGCTACGCCTTCATGTAATGGAAAATCCCTAGCCCGGAAGCTCTAAAAACAAGTTGTATATACAAGCCGGCGCCGCTAGACTTCATTGAAATTGTATAGACAGGACAACGACACCATGATTCTGACACCCGGCTACCTGACTCTCCCGCAACTGCGCCAGATCGCACGCAACCACGTCACACTGCAACTCGATCCCGCCAGCCACGCCGCCATCGACGCCTGCGCGCAAGCCGTTGCCGACATCGCCGCGAAGGGCGAGCCGGCCTACGGCATCAACACTGGCTTCGGGCGGCTCGCCAGCACGCACATCCCGCGCGACCAGCTCGAACTGCTGCAACGCAATCTGGTGCTGTCGCACGCGGTCGGCGTGGGCGAGCCGATGTCGCGTCCGGTCGTGCGTCTCTTGATCGCGCTGAAGCTGTCGAGCCTCGGCCGCGGCCACTCGGGCATCCGCCGCGAAGTGATGGAAGCGCTGATCACGCTGTACAACGCCGACGTGCTGCCGGTGATCCCGGTCAAGGGTTCGGTCGGCGCATCGGGCGACCTCGCGCCGCTCGCGCATATGTCGGCGGCGCTGCTCGGTGTCGGCGAAGTGTTCGCGAAGGGCGAGCGCATGCCCGCCACCGAAGGTCTTGCGTTGGTCGGCCTCAAGCCGCTCACGCTGCAAGCGAAGGAAGGCCTCGCGCTGCTCAACGGTACCCAGGCATCGACCGCGCTCGCTCTCTACAACATGTTCGCGATCGAAGACCTGTACCGCACCGCGCTGGTAGCCGGCGCGTTGTCGGTGGATGCGGCGATGGGTTCGGTCAAGCCGTTCGACGCACGCATTCACGAACTGCGCGGCCATCAAGGCCAGATCGACGCGGCGGCGTCTTATCGCTCGCTGTTGCAAGGCTCGGGCATCAACGTGTCGCACGCCGATTGCGACAAGGTGCAGGACCCGTACAGCCTGCGCTGCCAGCCGCAAGTGATGGGCGCGTGTCTCGACCAGATGCGCCACGCGGCTGACGTGCTGCTGCTCGAAGCCAACGCGGTCTCCGATAATCCGCTGATTTTCCCGGACACCGGCGAAGTGCTGTCGGGCGGCAACTTCCACGCCGAGCCGGTCGCGTTCGCCGCCGACAACCTCGCGCTGGCCGCCGCCGAAATCGGTGCGCTGGCCGAGCGCCGCATCGCGCTCCTGATCGACGCGACGCTGTCGGGCCTGCCGCCGTTCCTCGTGCGCGACGGCGGCGTGAATTCCGGCTTCATGATCGCTCACGTGACGGCTGCCGCGCTCGCGTCGGAAAACAAGACGCTCGCGCATCCGGCCTCGGTCGATTCGCTGCCGACCTCCGCGAACCAGGAAGACCACGTGTCGATGGCGACGTTCGCCGCGCGCAAGCTCGGCGACATCGCGGAAAACACCGCGAACATCCTGTCGATCGAACTGCTCGCCGCCGCGCAAGGCGTCGATCTGCGCGCGCCGCACAAGACCAGCCCCAGCCTGCAGAAGGCGATGGACGCGGTGCGCAAGGACGTCGCGCATTACGAACTCGATCACTACTTCGCGCCGGACATCGCGGCGGTCACGAAGCTCGTGCAGGACGGCACGATCGCGAAGCTGAGCCCGTTCTCGTTCGTGTCCGAACAGTAAGTGTCGAGTACGCGGATCACGCCAATGAACGCACCGGCTTATCAGGGCATCAAGGACTTCATCCTCGCGCGCATTCACGCGGGCGAATGGGCTGAAGGCGATCAGGTGCCCTCCGAAAATGAGCTTGCACGTGAATTCAACGTGGCGCGCATGACGGTCAACCGCGCGCTGCGCGAGTTGACCTCGGAGCAGGTGCTCACGCGCGTGCAGGGTTCGGGCACGTTCGTCGCGCGTCCCAAGTACGAGTCGACGCTGGTGGCGATCCGCAGCATCTCGGATGAAATCGTCGCGCGCGGTCATCGCTATCAGGCGAAGGTGCTGCACATCGGTGCGAGCATCGCCGACGAGGCGCTCGCCGAAGAGATGCAGGTGAGCGCGGGCAGTCCGGTGTTTCATTCGCGCGTGCTGCACTTCGAAAACGATGAGCCGGTGCAACTCGAAGAGCGCTGGGTCAATCCTGCGGTCGCGCCCGAATACGCGTTGCAGGACTTCACGAACACCACGCCGAACCATTATCTCGTGCGCGTCGCGCCGTTGCAGCGCGTCGAGTACCGGATCGAAGCGCTGGCGGCGGACGCCGACACGCGCGAACTGTTGACGATGGACGAACTGGAGCCTTGCCTCGTGCTGCATCGGCGCACGTGGTCGCAAAGCCAGGTCGCGTCGATCGCCAATCTGTGGCATCCCGGCAGCCGCTACCGCTTCACCGGCCATTTCTGATTACGCTTGTCCCGAATCATTTGCTGAATCTTTCCTGAACATCTCCAAGCCTTCCGAGGGCCACCATGAACAACCCGAAACACATCGACCCGCGACTCGACCCCACCCGCACGATCCGCGCACCGCGCGGTGCGGAAAAGACCTGCAAGACGTGGATCGCGGAAGCCGCGTACCGGATGATCCAGAATAATCTGGACCCCGAAGTGGCCGAGCATCCGCACGCGCTCGTCGTGTACGGCGGCATTGGTCGCGCGGCGCGCAACTGGGATTGCTTCGATCAGATTCTCCAGTCGCTGAAGGATCTGAACGAAGACGAGACGCTGCTGATTCAATCGGGCAAGCCGGTCGGCGTGTTTCGCACGCATGCGGACGCACCGCGCGTGCTGCTTGCCAATTCGAACCTGGTGCCGCATTGGGCGACGTGGGAACACTTCCACGAACTCGATCGCAAGGGTCTGATGATGTACGGGCAGATGACCGCGGGCAGCTGGATCTACATCGGCAGCCAGGGCATCGTGCAGGGCACCTACGAGACGTTCTTCTCGGTGGCGAACCAGCATTTCAACGGCGATCCGAAGGGCCGCTGGATTCTGACCGGCGGTCTCGGCGGGATGGGCGGCGCACAGCCGCTCGCGGCGACGATGGCCGGCTTCTCGATGATCGCGGTCGAATGCGACGAGACGCGCATTGACTTCCGTCTGAAGACGCGTTACGTCGACAAGAAAGCGAAGACGCTCGACGAAGCGCTTGCCATGCTTGAAGAAGCGAAGAAAGCAGGCAAGCCGGTGTCGATCGGCCTGCTCGGCAATGCAGCGGATGTGTTCGCGGAATGCGTGGCGCGCGGCATCACGCCGGATTGCGTGACCGACCAGACCAGCGCGCACGATCCGATTCACGGCTACCTGCCGCAAGGCTGGAGCGTCGAAGACTGGCGCGAGCGCATGAAGACCGCGCCGGATTCGATCGTCACGCCCGCCAAGCAGTCGATGGCCAAACAGGTGCAAGCGATGCTGACGCTGCAGGAACGCGGCACGGCCACGCTCGACTACGGCAACAACATCCGTCAGATGGCACTGGAAATGGGCGTCGAAAACGCGTTCGATTTCCCGGGCTTCGTGCCGGCGTATATCCGGCCGCTCTTCTGCGAAGGCAAGGGCCCGTTCCGCTGGGTCGCGCTGTCGGGAGACCCCGAGGACATCTACAAGACCGATGCGAAGGTCAAGGAACTGATCCCCGACGATCCGCATCTGCACAACTGGCTCGACATGGCGCGCGAACGCATCGCGTTCCAGGGCCTGCCGGCGCGGATCTGCTGGGTCGGCGTGAAGGATCGCTACCGTCTGGGCCAGGCGTTCAACGAGATGGTGAAGAACGGCGAGCTGAAGGCGCCGATCGTGATCGGCCGCGATCACCTCGACACCGGTTCGGTGGCGAGCCCGAATCGCGAAACCGAATCGATGAAGGACGGCTCGGACGCGGTCAGCGACTGGCCGCTGCTGAATGCGCTGCTGAACACCGCGGGCGGCGCGTCGTGGGTGTCGCTGCATCATGGCGGCGGGGTCGGCATGGGCTTCAGCCAGCACTCGGGCGTCGTGATCGTCGCGGACGGCAGCGACGCGGCGCAGCAGCGCCTGGGTCGCGTGCTGTTCAATGATCCGGCCACCGGCGTGATGCGTCATGCGGACGCCGGCTATGAACTCGCGCAGCAAACCGCGCGCGAGGCGGGCCTCAATCTGCCGATGCTGGGCCGTTGATCGTGTCGGTTGCCGGCAGGATGGCAACGCTCACGCTGATTCGCGGCGCCGACCTCGTGGCGGCGCCGTGGAAGAACGGCGGCGGCGTCACGCGGGAAGTGGCGGCGTTCCCCTCAAACGCAGGGCTTAACGATTTCGTGTGGCGCGTGAGCATCGCCGATGTCGCGCAAGCCGGACCGTTCTCGCGTTTCGAAGGCGTCGATCGCACGCTGGTGCTGTTGTCCGGCGCGGGGATGGTGCTCGACGAAACGGACGCCCCGAAGGAAGTCCCCTTGGGGGGCGGCGCGCACACGGTGAGATCGCATACGCTGACACAGGCGCTCGACATCGCGCGCTTTGACGGCGAGGCGCGGATCGACGCGCGGCTGATCCACGGCGCGACGCGCGACTTCAACCTGATGGTGCGGCGTGACGCGGCCCAGGGTGAGGTCGACGTGTGGCGCGGGCAATCGCAGCAAAGCACGCAGCACACATTGTCGGCGGACGTGGTGCTGCTGTTCTGCGCAAGCGGTTCGGTCACGCTCAAACCAGGCGACACGCAGGCACTGCAACTCGAAGCCGGCGACACGCTGCGCATCGACGCGCCGACCGCGCTGCGATGCGCGCTCGAAGGCGCGGGCGCGGTGCTCGCGATCAGCATCCGCTACACGCCACGATGACGACGACGCTTCGCGTGAGCGCCCAGCCGCTGCAAGGCGCGCGCACGCGAACCACCACAGACAACGCAACGAGCTGCAACGAGCACGCGATGAAGCAAACCGTCTGGCATCACCTGAAACTTTGCCCGCAGGGCGACCCTCAACACACCCTCGCCGATGCCGCGATCGCTGTCGAAGACGGCCGCATCGCATGGCTCGGCGCAGCTTCCGAATTACCTGCCCACTACGCCGCATGGCCACGCGAAGATCTGCACGGCGCGTGGGTGACGCCGGGCCTCGTCGATTGCCATACGCATCTGGTGTACGGCGGGCAGCGCGCGGACGAATTCGCGCAGCGCCTCGCCGGCGTCAGCTATGAAGAAATCGCGCGGCAGGGCGGCGGGATCGTCTCGACTGTGCGCGCCACGCGCGCCGCGGACGAAGCCTCGCTGTTCCGGCAAGCGTCCGCGCGGCTCGAACCGCTGCTGGCCGAAGGCGTGACGGCGATCGAAATCAAATCCGGCTACGGCCTCGATCTCGCCAGCGAGCGCAAGATGCTGCGCGTCGCGCGGCAGTTGGGCGAGCGCTATCCGGTGACGGTCTATACGACGTTTCTCGGCGCACACGCGTTGCCGCCGGAATTCGCGGGCCGCGCGGATGCGTACATCGATGAAGTCTGCAACACGATGCTGCCCGCGCTCGCTAGCGAAGGTCTGGTCGACGCGGTCGACGTCTTCTGCGAGCGCATCGGCTTTTCGCTGGAGCAAAGCGAGCGTGTTTTCAACGCCGCGCAACGCTACAAGCTGCCGGTGAAGATGCACGCCGAGCAGTTGTCGAACGGCGGCGGCACGGCGCTTGCCGCGCGCCATCGCGCGCTGTCCGCAGACCACCTCGAATTTCTCGACGAAGCCGGCGTAGCCGCGATGAAAGAGGCGGGCACGGTGGCCGTGTTGCTGCCGGGCGCGTACTACTTCATCCGCGAGACGCAATTGCCGCCGCTCGACTTGCTGCGGCGCTACGAAGTGCCGATCGCGATTTCGACCGATAGCAACCCCGGCACGTCGCCCGCGACGTCGTTGCTGCTGATGATGAACATGGCGACCACGCTGTTCCGCATGACCGTGCCCGAGGTGCTGCAAGGCGTAACGACCCACGCGGCGCGCGCACTAGGCAAAGCGGACACGCACGGCTCGCTGCAAGCCGGTCGTGCGGCCGATTTTGCGGTATGGTCGGTCGATTCGCTGGCCGAGCTGGCTTACTGGATTGGGCGTCCGCTGTGCGCGCGAGTCGTGCGTGCGGGCGAGACTGTTTATACGCGGCGTGAACTGAACCAAGACCCGAGCTAAGACCTGAGAGACGACTTAAGCGATGACACAATCAAATCAATCGCTGTTCGCCGAGCATGCGTACCTGCCGGATGGCTGGCGCCGCAACGTGCTGCTGGAGTGGGACGCGCACGGCACGCTGACGGCGGTCACGCCGGATACGCCGGCCGCGCCTGTGGGCGTGCGTAAAGCGGCCGGTCCGGTATTGCCTGGCATGCCGAATCTTCATTCGCACGCCTTCCAGCGCGCGATGGCCGGCCTCACCGAGTATCGCGCCGCTAGCGGCGCAGGCGCCACCGACAACTTCTGGAGCTGGCGCGACCTGATGTATCGCTTCGCCGCGCGCATCACGCCGGAAGGCCTCGCTAGCGTCGCGCAATGGCTGTACATCGAAATGCTGAAGGCGGGCTATACGTCGGTGTGCGAGTTCCACTACGTGCACCACGCGCAGGACGGCGGCCGTTACGCGAATTCGGCGGAGCTCGCGCAACGTGTGGTGGATGCGGCGTCGGCGAGCGGCATCGGCATGACGATGCTGCCGGTGTTGTATCAGTACAGCGGCTTCGGCTCGCGCGCGCCGCGCGACGATCAGCGGCGCTTCATCAACACACCGGAAAGCCTGCTCGATCTGCTCGGCACGCTGCGCGCGGCGCGTCCCGAGAGCGCCGCGCTGCGCTACGGCGTGGCCCCGCATTCGCTGCGCGCGGTCTCGGCGGAGTCGTTGCGCGTGCTGCTCGGCGGCATCGGCGCCGACGCGCCCGTGCATATCCATATCGCCGAACAGACCGCCGAGGTCGACGCGTGCGTCGAAACCGAAGGCGCGCGGCCGGTGCAATGGCTGCTGGATCGTTTCGATGTCGACAGCCGCTGGTGCCTCGTGCACGCGACGCACGTCGATGCGAACGAAACGCTGGCGCTCGCGAAGAGCGGCGCGGTGGCCGGCTTGTGCCTGACCACCGAAGCCAATCTCGGCGACGGCATCTTCCCGGCACAAGAATACCTGGACGCGCAAGGGCGCATCGGCGTGGGCTCGGATAGCCATATCGGCGTCGACTGGCGCGCCGAATTGCGGCTGCTCGAATACGGCCAGCGTCTGACCCGCCGGCAGCGCAATGTGCTGGCGTCGGCGCACGCCACGCATGTCGCGGACCGTCTGTTCGACGCCGCGCTCGACGGCGGCGCGCACGCCACCGGCCGCGCGGTCGGCGCATTGCAGGCCGGGCGCCGGGCGGACTGGCTCGTGCTCGACGCCGATCATCCGAGCATCGCCGGGCACGCGAGCGAGGCGTGGCTGTCGGGCGTTGTATTCTGCGAGCACGGCGACACGCCGATTCGCGATGTCTATGCGGGCGGCGACAAGGTCGTCGACAACCGCCGGCATCGCGATGAAGAGGGCGCTTACGCGCGCTATCGCGCGGCGCTCGTCGAGCTGCTCAAATGAGCGCACATGACCTGCTGAACTGATCCTTCGATCCCTTTGATTCCGGACTGACATGACTGCATTGAACACTCCGCCGGTTTTCTCGCTGCATCAGGGAAGCCTGCCGTTGCTGATCTCGATCCCGCATCTGGGCACGCAGATCCCCGCCGACATCGCCGCGACGATGACCCCGGTCGCGCAACGCACCGACGATTGCGACTGGCATCTGGACCGTCTCTACGGGTTCGCCAGACGGATGGGCGCATCGATTCTCGCGCCGGCCTACGCGCGCTACGTGATCGATCTGAACCGTCCGCCCGATGGTGCGAACCTCTACCCGGGGCAGGACACGACCGGTCTGTTGCCGGTCGACACGTTCGACAAGGAGCCCTTGTATCTCGACGGCCATCTGCCGGACGACGCCGAAATCGCGCGCCGGCGCGATGCGTACTGGAGGCCGTATCACGACGCGCTGACCGGTGAACTCGCGGCGCTCAAGGCGAAGCACGGCAAGGTGCTGCTGTGGGAAGCGCATTCGATCCGCTCGCATGTGCCGCGTTTCTTCGACGGGCGTCTGCCGGATTTCAACTTCGGCACGTCGAATGGCGCGAGCGCGGTGGCCGGTGTGGCCGAGGAACTGGCCGCGCTGGTCGAGCGGCATGGCGGCTATACGGCGGTCGCCAATGGACGCTTCAAGGGCGGCTACATCACGCGGCAATACGGGCAGCCCGCGCAAGGCGTGCATGCGGTGCAACTCGAGTTGTCGCAGATCACGTATATGGAAGAGCAACTGCCGTATGCGTATGACGAAACGCTGGCCGCGAAGGTCGAGCCTTTGCTTGAAGCGCTCGTGACGACGGCGTTGGAGCGCGTGAAGGCGGCCTGACAGGGCCTGCCCTTCAGGAGGCGCCTGAAGGCGCAACCTGAAAGCCCTATGACAGGCGCAAGAGGCAGCACCGCCGCTGCCGTTGAACTCATCTCTTTACCGCGCGGTTCACTCATGGGCTTGTGCGCAAGCACATCTCCGCGTCGGCTCACACCGCAAAGGTGTAACAGCATGTGTCCGTGATTGCGTGCCGCCTATTTCGCGCGGAACGTAGTGAGCGTCGAACGAGTCTGTGCGCGCCGTGTTGCATCCAACTCCGAGTGCCAAAAAAAAGCCCCGCATTGGCGGGGCTTTGCGATGCGTGCCATGCCCGTGGGGCACGGCATCACCACCATTAATGGCAGCGCTTTTCCCAGTGATGATGCACACGCACCTTGTGGCATTCCTGATGATGCTCATAAGCTTGTGCGGGAGCGATCGCGCTCAGGGTAACGACGGCTGCGGCAACGGCGAGAACGATTTTCTTCATTACAAAACCCTTAAGTCAATGTTGTGGAGCTACCGATCCAGCACGGGGCGTGCCGCATCGGCATAGAAGGATGCCACATTGCGCGCGTCGTGCGTAGGAACACTGCGGGGATGCGTGTGTCAATGCAACACACGGCATGTCGCGAGCGCTGGTAGATGGGCGCGAGCGCGCGCTAGCGTGTATTTTCGACACATCAGCGAGCGGATACGCCAACGGGCACGCCGGGATTGCGCGCCATGCGGCGAAGCGGCTACCCTTTCAAAACGATGACGTGCGCAAGCGTGCCATCACGACATCGGGCAAAAAGATGGAAGACCCAGCGATGGAAGATTCCGACGAATTGCTGCTGCTCCCGGTCTGGCGAGCAAACCTGGTGCTGCTGACCCGCGAGGTCGGCGCTGCGACCCGTCTCGCGCGCATGATGACCTTCTCCGCGAGCTACCTGAAACTGATGCTGTCCGGTCAGCGGGAATTCAGCGAGGAATTCGTGCGCGGGATCGAAGCGGTCACGGGCTTGCCCGGGGGCTGGATGAACGTGTCGCACACCGAGCACGACATTCCACCCAACGCGCGCGAGGCGATCGACAACGAACAGCCGCTCGCGCGCTTTCGCGGCACCGCGCATCCGGTGCGCAAGAAGACGGTGCTGCGTCCGCCCGAGCCGATCTTCGGTCAGTCGGGGCCCAGACGCGTCGAGGAAGAGACGCTCGACGTCGAAGCGCATCGGCGCCAGGTGCACTTTCGCAAGGTCCGCGAGCTGGCGATTCAGGAAGTGCGGCGCTTCGAGCGGCATCTGAGTCACGCGCCGGTGGAGTTGTCGTCGATGCGCGCGAAGGTGGAGGAGGTGATCGCCGCGGCCGATCTCGACGACCCGATCCAGGCGGATCTCGCGGGCCGGCTGGAGCAGATCGAGAAACATCGCCATTTGCTGCTCAGGCATGTGGAGCGGCTGCAGGCGCTGCTGGGACAGATCGGGGAACAGGATTGACGAGGACGGCGAGGGACGGGCTGCCGCCGGGCGGTTCAGCCGCTTCGCCGGCTTAAGCCGCGCCAACCGATCGAACTGCGCCAGCCGATCGAACCGCGCCAGCCACTCCAGCCGTTTCAACCGTTTCAACCGCTTCAACCGCCCGCCCGATCACCCTCATCGCGCCGCTCACGCGCCCCGGCGCCGCGCATGAAACTCGGCCTCCAGCGTCCACGTCACGCCGTCCGGCGCGAGCGCGACACCGGTCCAGCGGAACGAGTCGCGCGTGATGTCGGTGAAATTCCAGCGGATCGGCGTGCCGTCGGCATGCGTGCCGATCTGCACCAGATCGTTGCCGATGCGCCGGCCTCTCAGCTCATCGCGCTGACCTGTCAGCGGATTGATATAGGTGACGCGCCACACGCGCAGCGCCGCGTCCCAGACGCGCAACGTGGTGCCGTACATCGCGAGGTCCGCGTCGCCTGCATTGCCGTCGCCGGCGGGACCGCTGCGCGGCGGCATGATCCACACGTCCTGCACGGCGCGGCCTTCCAGCACCCAGCCGAAATGAATCTCGCCGCGCCGCGGCGCGTGCCGCAGATCGACGCGGTAATGCACCACGTCCATGTCCCAACTGCCGATCAGCCAGCCGTACAGATCGTCGGCGGCGGCGATGTCGGCGGCGCGCGCGGGCGCGCTCAATGCGGTGAGGAAGCCGCCGGCGAGGTCGGTTTCAAGTCTGTTCATCGTAGATGCTCCGTGGGCTCAAAGTCGGATCGACATCGACGGCACTGGCCGAACCGCACCCGCCGCCGATGTGCTAAAACCACGATACGGACTCAGCCGAGGTGCATCTTGGGGAAAATTGCCGTCACGTTGCAGCAGGCGCTCGCGCGGCGCGACCGGGACGGCGCGCGCGGCGCCACAAGCGCGCGTGCGCTCGCGCAAGGCGCGGGCTGGGACGCCGCGGATCTGCTTTGCACGTTCGGCCCGGGCGACCAGCCGTTCGAGGAACGGCACGCGGGCGTATGCATCGCGATGGTGGTGGCCGGCTCGTTCGACTATCGCGCTGCGCCGGGCCGCGAATTGCTCACGGCCGGCGCGCTGCTGCTCGGCAACACGGGCGAGTGCTTCGAGTGCGGGCATCGGCACGGGGCGGGCGACCGCTGCATTGCGTTTCACTACACGCCGGCTTACTTCGAGCGGCTTGCCGCGGATGCGGGCCTGGCGAGCGCCGGTCAGTTGAATTTCAGACGCGCGCGCATCCCGCCGCAGCGCGTGTTGTCGCCGCTGATCGCGCGGGCCTGCGCGGGCGCGCAAGCGGATGACGCCAGCGCAGCCGGGTGGGATGAGCTGGCCGTCGAACTGGCTGCCGTGACGCTGCGAGCGGCCGGAGCGTCGACGCGCGCTGACGCGGCCGCGAGCGGCCCGGCCGGCGCTCTCGCAACCTCGCGCGTCGCGCAGGTCGTGCGCCTGATCGACGACACGCCCGGCGCGCCGCATACGCTGACGAGTCTCGCCGCCGCAGCGGGCTTGAGCGAGTTCTACTTCCTGCGCACGTTCCAGCGCGTGACCGGCGTGACGCCGCATCAATATCTGTTGCGCGCGCGCTTGCGGGCCGCGGCGCTGCGCCTTCAGGACGGCGGCGCGAAGATCGTCGATCTCGCGCTCGACTGCGGCTTTAACGATCTGTCGAATTTCAATCACGCGTTTCGCGCGGAGTTTGCCGCGAGCCCGCGTGCGTGGCGTGCGCGGGGCAGGGCGCACCGCTCATGACGGGCAGGGTTGCGTTCGTCGCACTGGCCGCTGCTTTGACGCTAGGCGCACATGCCGCCTTCAGCTTCGCCGACGACGACGCGTCGGCCACCACCAGCGACGACAGCGCGCCATCGACGATGGAGCGCGACGTCCACCTGTTCACGATCCAGAAAGACGGCTCGATCGAGGAGCACGACGACACGGTGTTGCGGGCCAATACCGCGAGCGGCGTCGATGACATCGCGCAACGCTATGTGTGGTTCAACAAGGACATCGAACAGGTGCAGTTGCTCGCCGCCGAAACGATCGACCCGAACGGTGCCGTGCATCCGGTCGGCCCCGAGGCGATCCGCGACGTGCAGGAGCCGCGCTCGGCCGGCGCGCCGAGTTTCGAGGACGGCGTGTTGCGCACGGTGATCTTCCCCGGCGTGGCACCCGGCTCGCGCGTGCATCTGGCGTTTCGCAAGACCCGCGCGAAGCCGTTGCAGGCGGGCACCTTCGCGTATCTGGTCGAGCCGACGCGCGAACCCGTCGGGCAGCAACGGCTGATCTTCGACCTGCCCGCCGATGTGCCGCTCTATGCCGACGCGCGCGGCTACGTCGCCGTGCCGCCGGTGACGGCCAACGGGCGGACGCGCTACGAGTTCGACTACCGGCACGGTCCCTATGCGCCGCTCGAAGTGGGCGCGGTCGGCTACGCGAACTGGGG
This sequence comes from Paraburkholderia sp. RL18-085-BIA-A, assembly GCF_046027075.1. Lineage (NCBI taxonomy): Bacteria > Pseudomonadati > Pseudomonadota > Betaproteobacteria > Burkholderiales > Burkholderiaceae > Paraburkholderia > Paraburkholderia sp. RL18-085-BIA-A. The sequence continues at coordinate 32,917 of NZ_JARESU010000031.1, forward strand.
CGATCGACTGATGGTGTCGACGGTGCCGGATTTCGCGAGCTTCGCCGCGCGTTATCGCGGACCCGCCGTCGACGCGACGATGGACGATCCCGCGATCGTCCAGCTCGCGCAGAGCCTGACCACCGGCGCCGCCGATCCGCGCGCGAAAGCGCAGGCGCTGTATGACTGGATGCGTCTGAACATCCGCTACGTCGCGCTGTTTCTCGGCGAGACGGCGGCGATCCCGCACAAGGCGATCGACATCCTGCGCAACCGCTATGGCGACTGCAAGGATCACGTCGCGCTGTACAGCGCGCTGCTGGCCGCGGTCGGGATTCGCAGCGAGGCGGTGCTGCTCAATCTCGGGCCGTACTACAGCTTGCCGGACGTGCCCGGTTACGGCGCGAGCGCGATCAATCACGCGATTATCTGGATTCCTGAGTTGTCGCTGTTCGCGGATACGACGGCGGGCGGCATGGCCTTCGGCTATCTGTCGCCGGGCGTGATGGACCGACCCGTGCTGCTGGTCGGCCAAGGCGTGTTGGCGCGTACGCCCGCCACGCAAGTGCGCGAGCGCACCGCGCGCCTGCAGATCGAGATCGATGAAAGCGGCGCGGCGAACTACGCTTACCGCGTCGAGGACGCCGGCTACACCGCGGAGCTCGAGCGCAATACGTTTCGACGCTCGACGCGGCAGCGCGCGCAGCAGATCGCGGCCAACCGTCTATTGCAGACCGGCTTGCACGGCACCGCGCAGTTGAGCACCGACGACGTGGCCGCGACGAGCGGACCCTTCGCCACGTCGACGCAGGGAAGCGTCGCGCACTTCGTGTGGCGCGACGGCACGACCGCGGTGCCGGTGCTGACGAGCCTGTCCGGCGGCATGGGTTCGCAGGTGCAGACGTGGCTCGCCGAGCCGGCGCGGACGCAACCGTGGGCGTGCATCGGCGGCGAGTTCGACGAGACGCTGGAAATGACGCTGCCGCGCTTTGTCCGCGTGACCGATTTGCCCACTGATACGGCGGTGCAGGACCGTTTTCTGACGTTCTCTTCGCGCTACGTGTTCGATCCCGCGACGCGGACGTTGCAGGTCAGCCGGCACCTGCGCGCCGCGTTCGGGCATCAGATGTGTGCCGCCGAAGAATTCGCCGATATGAAGGACGACCTCGTGCGGATCGAGCGTGATCTCGACGCGCAGCTGGTGGTCAAGGTCGCCAGCGCGAAGTAATATCAGCGGCCCTGGCCGCGCAGAGACCAGGGCCGCACGCGGCTTAAGCTTAGGTGCCGCTCTTCGTCACGACCGGCACCCAGGCGCCGTTCTTCACCTGATACAGCGTGGACGCGCCGCTCTTCAACGCGCCCGTGTTGTCGAACGAGATCTTGCCGGTCACGCCGTCGAAATCAATCGCTTTCAGCACGGGCCGATACGTCGCCGGCGAACTCGACCTGGCCTGCTGCATCGCCTTGATCGCAGCCCACGCGCCGTCATAGCCGAACGGCGCATAAGACAGGATGTCCTCGCCGTAGCGCTTCTTGTACTTCGCGGAGAAGTCCTTGCCGCCCGGCAACTGCGCTAGCGGACGGCCGTACTCCCAGGCCATCACGCCGTCGGCCGCGTCGCCGGCGAGCTTGATGAAGTCCGGGTCCATCACGCCGCCGCCGCCCACGAGTTGCGCGTTCAGGCCCAACTGCTTCATGCGCCGCGCGAAGCCGGCCGCCTGGTTGTCCAGTCCGCCGAAGAACACGAGGTCCGCGTTGGTCCCCTTGATCTTGGTGATCTGCGTGCTGAAGTCCACGGCGTGATTGTCGGTGTATTCGCGCGCGACGATGGTGCCGCCGTGCGCCTTCACCGCCTTCTCGAACTCGTCGGCTTCGCCCTGGCCGAATGCGGTCCGGTCGTCGATGATCGCGATGCGCCTGGCCTTGGTCACGTCGACCGCATAGGCGCCCGCGTTGCCGGCGTTCTGGCCGTCGGTGGAGATCACCATGAAGGTGTTCGCAAAGCCGCGGCCGGTGATGATCGGATTGGTGGCGGCCGGGTCGATCACCGGAATGCCGGCCTGTTCATACACCTGCGACGCGGGAATCGTCGTGCCCGAATTGAAGTGGCCCACCACCACCGCGACGCCCGAGTCGACCAGCTTCTGCGCGGCCTGCACGCCGATGCGCGGGTCGGCCTGGTCGTCCTGCGAGACGAGCGCGAATTGCGCCACCTTGTCGCCGATCTTGATCTTCTGCGCGTTGGCCTCATCGATCGCGAGCCGGACGCCGTTCTCCAGGTCCTTGCCATAGCCAGCATTGGCGCCGGTCAAGGGCGCGGCAAAGCCGATCTTCACCGGCAGGTCGTCGGCGAAACTGGCGAGCGGCGTAATTGCGAAGATGGCGCCAACGAACATGGCAAGCGGTTTCAGCGTGTTGTGAACACTCATGGTCTCTCCTTCCATCGACAGTTCAGTGAGAAAGCGGCAAGACAGTAACGCTGATCGACACGCGAGCCGAGGGTTCGCCTCGCGCGTATCGAGAGACTACGAATGATTGGTCGCCATAAACAATGCTGGAATACGCTCAGTAACGCCTGGCTGCATTGATGTGCGGTCAATCTGGCGCGAATATAGAAAGCCAATTTGCCGCCGTCTTGGCAATTCGAGGCGTTTTGGATGAGCATTTCGGCACAGGCCGCGCGGCGGCCCGGCGGCAGGCTGGCGGCGTGCTAGCTGGCGGGGCGGACGTGCCGCCGCGTGGGGTGCGGATTGCGGCACATGCTTAAGAGCAGCCGGCGCGGGTACGCCGGGCGGATTGTTCGTTTGGTTTTCGACTATTGACCACGGGAATTGCGGTGGCCGTGAGCTTCATGAAATGCCTTCGCGCCGAGGGGCTTCGTGATGGCGAAGCCTCTGTCAGCGACGCGTCAAGCCACGGTCGTCAACGCTCGCCTTGCTGGCGCAACAACTCTTCTCGCAGACGCAGCAGCGGCGCTTTGGTGTCCTCGTCGGCCCAGGTATCGAGATCGTCGATCGCGCGCTGGCAGCCGTCGAGCACCAGATCGAGATCCACCGGCACGCCGTTGTTCAGCGCGAATTCGATGGTCTCGGCGAACTGCTGGCACTCGTCCTCGCCGTACGAGATGTCGAGGTTGTCAGCGATCACCTCGGCAATGTTGCTGCGTGCCCGGTCGTCGGGCGTCACCATCTCGACGATGCCGCGCGCGACCGCTGGCGAGTAATACAACGCGATGTCGAGCCATTGCGCCGGATCGAAATCGGCCTGGTCGAACTGGTTCTCGAAGTACTCGATCGCTTCCTGTTCGTGTGCTTCGTCAGCGTCGACGCTGATGCACAACTGCTCGAAAAATTCTTCCCGCTCGCTGCGGATATAACCGTCCATCGATGCCTCGTCTGCTGAATGCCGGATGCCAGAAATTGCCAGATGGACGGGCGGCTGCCTCGTCCACGCGGCACGCATTATAGGACGGCTGGCTGACGACGCGGCCGCCGGGCGCGTGACGGATTGCGCGCCCGGCGCGTAACAGTGCCTTCCTGTTGCGGGGGATTTTCCGTCGTGCGCTGGTCGTTAGACTGCGCTTGACCTTTCGGGTCGAGTCAATCGGAGAATCATGATGAGGGCAGTTTGATACCGTTGTGTGTCGGCATGCTGGGCGCGGCGATGTCTGGAGCGGGGCCGGCGGATTCGGCGCGGGCCGCGGGCTTGACGCGGGTGGAAGTGCTCGCCGAACTGGCCGACTATCAGAGCGTCGGCTACCGGGTGAGCGAATGCCAGCTAGAAATACGAATGCCGGTCAATGCCGGCACGACGCCATACCCCTAAGCCGTCTCCGCCACCCACGCATCGAACCACTCGCGCGGCTGCGCGATTTCATTCTGCGCGGCCACCAGCTCCAACTCATAACGTCCGGCCTGCCACGTCGTCTTGACCACCGCGTTCACCGCAGCCAGCGTGTGCTCGAAAGCCGCGCGAATCGAATCCCCGAGCAGCGTGCGCGCGACGAACACCGCGCTCGTCAGATCGCCGACCCCGACCGGTTGCCGTGCGAACGGATAGAGCGGACGTTGCCCCATCCACGCCTCGCGTTCGGTGACGACCAGCATGTTGAAGCGGTCGGCGGGACTGTTGCGGTCGAGCAGATGTTTGACCAGCAGCAGCTTCGGCCCGCGCGCGATCACTTCGCGGCACGCCGTCACGGCTTCTTCGAGCGTCTCGATCTCGCGGCCCACCAGCCGCTGCAATTCGATGTGGTTCGGCGCCATCGCGTCGGCCACTTGCGGCATGGTGCGCACGAGAAACTCCTGGATGCCCGGCTCGACCTTGCAGCCGCTCGCGGCGCCCATCACCGGATCGCAGAAGTACCAGGCGCGCGGATTGGCGGCCTTCACGGCCGTCACGATCTCCACTACCGACTGCGCCTGCTCGGGTGTGCCCAGATAGCCGGAGAGCACGGCGTCGCAGCGCGGCAGCATGCCGATCGCGCCGATGCCTTCCACCAGTTCTTCCATCTGCGACGCGTCGATCGCGCTGCCGGTCCAATGACCGTATTGCGTGTGATTCGAGAACTGCACGGTATTGAGCGGCCAGACATTGACGCCGAGCCGGCGCATCGGAAACACGGCCGCGCTGTTGCCGGCGTGTCCGAAGACGACATGTGACTGGATGCTCAGAACGTTTTTCGTCATGGTATGGCCCGCGCAACCGGTGATGCGCGATCAAAAGAAGCGGGAAGGTGCGCCGCGCCAGGGATCAGAGGTCGGCTCGTCGCCGCGCGGCAGGACTGCTTTCAGATGGTGCAAGAAAAATGCGCGCTTTGCATGCTCAGGAAAACAATACATGAGTTTGCCGCGCGCGAGTCGATCCGTCCCCGTGTTTGTTGCGCCGAACCATCAGACGCAAGGCGTAAGGCAGGGCGCTGAAGAGAGTCGATTCAGATCAGTTCGCGGTACAACGCCAGATAGCGCTCCGCCGACGCACCCCAGCCGAAATCCTGGCGCATCGCGCGCCGTTGCGTCGCTTTCCATTCGGTGCGCCGGTCATAGAGGGCGAACGCGCGGCGGATCGCGGCAGCCAGCCCCTTCGGTTCGAACCGTTCGAAGACGAAGCCGGTGGCGAGATCGTCGGCGAGATTTTCGAGCGACGCGTCCATGACCGTATCCGCGAGGCCGCCCACGCAATGCACGAGCGGCAGCGATCCATAAGCGAGCGCATACAGTTGCGTGAGTCCGCAGGGCTCGAAACGCGACGGCACCGCGATCACGTCGCTGCCCGCGACGATCGTGTGCGCGAGCGTTTCGTCGAAGCCCAGTTCCACCGCGACCGACTCCGGATGCGCGTGCGCGACGCGCTTCAGGCCGTTCTCCAGCGCCGGATCGCCGGTGCCGAACACGACCAGCTGGCCGCCGTGTTTGACGATCTCGGGCACCGCACCGAGCAGCAGATCGAGGCCTTTCTGTTCGGTCAGGCGGCTTACCACGCCGAACAGCAGCGCATCGCTTTTCTGCGCGAGTCCGAAGCGCTTTTGCAGCGCTTCCTTGCACGCCACTTTGCCGGCGAGGCGCGTGGCGCTGTAGTGGGTGTCGAGCAGCGGGTCGTCGGCCGGATTCCAGACCGCGTAGTCGACGCCGTTCAGGATGCCGCTCAGATCATGCGATCGCTGGCGCAGCAGCCCGTCGAGTCCGCCGCCTTGGGCGAGCGTCTGGATTTCGCGGGAGTAGGTGGGGCTGACGGTCGTGATGCGGTCGCTGTAGTAGAGCCCCGCCTTGAGAAACGACAGCTGTCCATAAAACTCGATGCCGTACACGTTGAAAAAATCGTCCGGCAGCGCGAGCTGGCCGAACTGATGCGCCGGAAACACGCCTTGATAGGCGAGGTTGTGCACCGTGAACACGGAGCGCGCGAACACCCGGCCATGCTGGCGTTCGGCCGCTTTCAGGTAGGCGGGCGCGAGCCCCGCGTGCCAGTCGTGCGCGTGGACGATTTGCGGCGACCACGCGGAGTCCAGTCGCTGCGCGAGTTGCGCGGCGACCCAGCCGAGCAGCGCGAAACGCTGCGCGTTGTCGCCGTAGGGCACGTGCTCGTCGTTCAGATACGGATTGCCGGGCCGGTCGTACAGCGTGGCGGCGCGGATCACGTAGACCACCAGACCGTTCGACGGCAGCGTGCCCTGTTCGAGCGTCACTGCCGGCGTGTCGAAACGGCGTCCGAGTTGCGCGACCGGCCGCAGGTCGGTGAGACCGGCGAGCACTGCCGGAAAGCCCGGCAGCAGCACCCGCACGTCGGCCCCGCGTTCGATCAGCGCGGGCGGCAACGCGCCCGCGACGTCGGCGAGACCGCCCGTTTTGAGGAGGGGATACAGCTCGCTTGCGACATGCAGAGCGCGAATCGTCATAGGCCGGGTCTCGTTCCTGTGGGTGGGTCCCGCTGATTGGTCCGTGTGTTCGGTCTGGCTACCGCAAGGTCGATCCGGTCGGGCATGCGTGGGCGGCCATGCCTGATGGTCAAAAACCCGGCAGGTGCACGCCGATCGCGGCGAGCCCGACCCGTGAGACGCGCGCGGGCCAGATCCGCCACCTGCCTTACTTCATCGTCTGCTTCTGCTGCAACGCCTCGGGCGTGACCAGCACGACGCCATCGGCGGTGCGGTAAAAGCGCTCGGCATCGGCGGCCGGATCTTCGCCGATCACCGTGCCGTCCGGTATCGCGCAGCCACGGTCGATCACCACCTTCTGCAGCCGGCAACTCGCGCCGACCGTGACCTGTGGCAACAAGACTGCCTCATTGATATTACAGAAAGAACTCACCTTCACATTCGACGACAGCACCGAGCGCGAAATCTGCGAGCCCGAGATCACGCAGCCGCCGCACACGATCAGATTGTTGCCCGAGCCCTGCAGCCCCTTCAGGTCGCGCACGAACTTGGCGGGCGGCAACTGTTCCTGATACGTCCAGATCGGCCAGTTGCGGTCGTACAGATCGAGGGTAGGGATGGTCGACGCGAGGTCGAGGTTGGCGGCCCAGTACGCGTCGATCGTGCCGACATCGCGCCAGTACGGCTCCACGTCCGGGCTCGACGACACGCACGACATGCTGAACGGATGCGCGATCGCCGTGCCTTGCGTGACCACGCGCGGCAGGATGTCCTTGCCGAAGTCGTGATCGGTGTCGACGCTGGAGATGTTTTCTTCGAGCAACGCGTACAGATAGTCGGCACTGAACACGTAGATGCCCATGCTGGCGAGCGCCGTATCCGGGCGGCCGGGGATCGCCGGCGGGTCGGCGGGCTTTTCGACGAAGCCCGTCACGCGGCGGTTTTCGTCCACCGCCATCACGCCGAACGCGACCGCGTCCATGCGCGGCACCTCGATGCAGCCGACCGTGCAGTCCGCGCCGCTGTCCGCGTGGTCGGCGATCATGCGCGTGTAGTCCATCTTGTAGATGTGGTCGCCCGCCAGCACCACCACGTATTTCGGCCGGATCGAGCGGATGATGTCGAGGTTCTGGAACACCGCGTCCGCGGTGCCGCGATACCAGTGCGCGCCTTCCACCCGCTGTTGCGCCGGCCACAGGTCGATGAATTCGCCGAACTCGCCGCGCAGGAAGCCCCAGCCGCGCTGCAAGTGGCGCAGCAGCGAATGCGCCTTGTACTGCGTGACCACGGCGATGCGGCGGATGCCCGAGTTCAGACAGTTGGACAGCGCGAAGTCGATGATCCGGTATTTGCCGCCGAAGTGCACCGCCGGCTTGACCCGCTTGTGGGTGAGCGGCCCGAGCCGCGTGCCCCGTCCGCCCGCGAGGACGATGGCGAGGGTGGTGCGCTGCATGTCGTTCAGCCGTGCCGAAGTGTCCATGTCTGTCTCCTTGTCGACCGGAGTTGGCGCTTTAGCGTGTCGACCGGAGTAGGCGCTTTAGCGCCTGCTCCAGTCCCATGCTTCAGCACTTACTCCAGTCCCATGCAAGATAGTTGCTGATTTGTCTATGCCCCGGATGGTCTGATCACTTGCTTTGCGCTGATGATTCGTGCTGCCAGGCGCTTCGTCTTCGCGGGCCCGTCAGCTAGTTCTAGCACCGATTGGCCGCGAGCGAGAGGGTGAATTGCGGGGATGCTGTCCACGCTCATCCTGCGCACGATCGACTGTTGCGGGGCGGACATCCGTGCGGCACGTCACATAGAGCGTGATCTGAGCGGCCGCAATATGCATGCCACGCTGGCCGCCGCGGCGCCCGGCCTGCGCGAGCGGCAGCGCGGTGGCGCGTCGCGTCGTAGAATCGTGCGCTCGTGGCCGCGGGTTCAGGCGCGCTAGCCAGCGGCTGCCTGAATCTCGCATGCTCCCTGCCAGGTCTTTTTTGCAAAATATCTCGATGAGTCTTCGCCGCTATTGCCTGTCTGCGTTAATGACTGCCTCCGTTTGGGCCCTTGCACCCGCCCTTTCTTCTGCTTCTGCCGCCACGCTGGCGAACGCCGCCGCTGCCACGGCGGCAGTGAGCGACGCCAGCCCGGCCGCGGCCAGCCCCGCCGCGGTGTTCGGTGGCGACGCCGCCGGCGCCCCTGCGTATGGCCCCGAGCTGCAAGGCTTCAACTATCCCGCGCCGGTCGGGCGCTTCGAATTCACGTCGCAAGGCGTGCCGTTGCAGATGGCCTACATGGACGTGAAGCCGGCGCATCCGAACGGCCGCACGGCGGTGCTGCTGCACGGCAAGAACTTCTGCGCGGCGACGTGGGGCGCCACCATTCATCGGCTGAGCGACGCAGGTTATCGCGTGATCGCGCCGGACCAGATCGGCTTTTGCAAATCGAGTAAGCCCGAGCACTATCAGTACAGCTTTCAGCAGCTCGCGCGCAATACCCATGCGCTGCTTGCATCGCTGGGCGTCAACCAGGCGACGATGATCGGCCATTCGACTGGCGGCATGCTGGCGATCCGCTACGCGCTGATGTATCCGCACGAGACGCAGCAACTGGTGCTGGTGAACCCGATCGGTCTCGAGGACTGGAAGGCGAAGGGCGTGCCGTCGCTATCGGTGGACGAGTGGTATGAGCGCGAGTTGAAGACGAGCGCCGACGGCATCCGCCGCTACGAGCAATCCACCTATTACGCCGGCCAGTGGCGCGCCGACTATGAACCGTGGGTGCAGATGCTGGCGGGGATGTACCGGGGGCCGGGCAAGCAGATCGTCGCGTGGAATTCCGCGCTGCTGGACGACATGATTTACACGCAGCCTGTTTTTTATGAACTCGGGCAGTTGACCATGCCGACGCTGCTTTTGATCGGGCAGAAGGACACCACGGCGATTGGCAAGGATGCCGCGTCTCCTGATGTTCGCGCGAAGATAGGTCATTACCCGGAACTGGGCAAGGCGGCAGCGAAGGCGATTCCGCACGCGACGTTAGTCGAATTCGCGGAGTTGGGGCATGCGCCGCAGATGCAGGACCCGCAGGTGTTTCATCAGGCGCTGCTGGATGGGATGGCGGCGGTGCCGGCGAACCGCTGAGTGTTCAAACGGCTCTCTGTCCCGCCACCGTACTCCTACGTCGTTCACCGCTAGGCGAAAACTGCCTCGGGGCTATTTTACGGTTCTTCGTGGATTTCCGGGGAGGCCGCTTGCGGACAGGTTGTTGTAGTCGGGCCATGACCAGACAGTCGTCCGTGGGGTCGCGATGCCCTTCAGGTGGCCGTTCCACGCTCCGCAGCGGCCAGTCTGCAATCAAATACCGCGCTGAGTTGCATGGTGTTGAGAACCTCAGGCCGACCCGGTGCGGTAATGATTGCGTCGCTGGAGCGTGCCGATTCACTGGCTGGAGTGGGACGGATTCTACGATTCCCGTTTTCGCGCCAGAACGATCGACAAGACGACGAGGAACATTGCCATTCCGCTACACAGAAGGACGACGGGCCGATTCCAGCCGCTCACGTACCCAATTAGCGCGGGTCCAAGCAGAATCGCCGCGACAAGTTGGATTAGTTTTTGCCGGATACCTAGCACGAAAACTGGTTTGCGGGCAAACCAGAACGTAGCGCCGCATGTATGCGACTCGATCCAGGCTTCTGATGTCCTGTCACGGATTAGCGCCAGTGCGCCGAAGCGTAGGGCGATAAATCCCCCGGCGACCAGAAAGGACCAGCCACCAAGTTGAGTGAGAAAAGGCTTGCCCAAGGGCCACCAGAGCAGGCTCAGTGGCGCAAGCAGGACCAAGGTGCCGTAAGCCCATCTGCGCCGTCTCAGACAATACAGAAGAACCAGCGGATGGATGCAGACCGCGACCAATACGGCCGCTACGCCGAGTAAGGGCAGCAACTGCGAACGAATCAGGACAACGGCAATCCCAATTTCGCACGTGGAGGCTATGAGCCATGCCGAAAGCGCAAGTTTGATCCGGGTAAGCATTGACCGCATTCTTCTATCTGATTTGACGTTTTTGCAATAATCCATCCCGCTGACTATATCGCTCCATCCCTGCTCAACGCTCAGATATCGGCAGTAGTTGTCCTTATACGCGTCTTCGTTGATAGATGTCAGACTACCCGGGACCGGCGTGCTATTGATAGAAAGAAACCCACTCGTGCCTTGATCACTCAGGCAGACGAACAAGCCTTTCTGCGTGAGAATCTCGTCGTAGGTAGCCAGCGAGTAACCGTTGTACGTTGGCATACTTGCCCAATAAAGCGACGAACTGTCGGTGGATATTGGGTCCGCGATGGGCAAAGTGTTTTGAATAGCATTCCCAAGCCCGATTTTCAGCGAAGGCAGGTACGGTTGGGCCGCTGACTGCACGTCCGCAGCGAGCGCCAGCGCTGCCACCGTTAGCGCGACTCCTTCGCCAAGTTCCGCCCACACCAGCAACTGAATTGCCGCCGCGCCTGAAGCTGACACCAGCGTTAGCACGTCACGGGTTGGACCCGTTTCGCGGGATCTGACCAGTCCGCGACAATCTTTGACATGGCGGTCGTGGCTACCAATCCGTTCGCCATGACTCTTATGGGCTGCAGCATCGGAACACTGTTAGTAACGACTGCGACGACACCCACAGTATTCTGTACGATTGATAGTGAATCTGAACCACTATGAACTGCATCCATCAGAGTCGATAGGTGTTCATGTTATTTGATCCCGCTTCCAGCACCTGAACCGCAAATTCTGAGTGAGCCATATTTATTGTGCTCTCGATTCGTTGTCCCAAGGCGAGATACTGTTCACCACCGTACTGACCGCAGGCGCTGTTGACGCATCCTGTCCGATGACATACCGGTAATAAAGTTGTGTGCTGCCGGTGCGCGGAGCGTATGGAATCTGCGCGATGAACGACTTTGGCGCAGACAGCATTACGGGCAAGACGTCAACGATCTGCTGGAATCCCCTGTCGGTAGCGATCTGAAGATTCGCCGATATATCAACTCCGGGTTGATCGAAATTCACAATGCGGACCCAGAATACCCACCTCCCGTTTTTGCGCTTTCTTGCAGTCGCGGCATTCGTTAATGCATAGCCGTGTCGCTGGGTGTTGCTCGGTGGAGGAGTCGCAGGCGCCGGCCGCGTGACCGCGATGAGGTCGCGGCTAAAGATGAAAGCGCGCCCGCCTGGATAAAGAGTCGTCGGTTAATCATTCTCCTTCCTATGCCCCGTATGCTGGATTACGTAGTTACAAGGTTTGGACTACGTAGTACCTTAACGTGGTGGGGATTCGAAGAAGAATCGGATAACTCCTAATCTGCTGAGAGATTGGCGACAGCGCTGTCCAGTGGGCAAGGAGCCCGGCCAACCCGCGTTTCCAGCGGTTCCGCTAGCCTGAGCGCGGCGATTGGAGCAGCGGAGCTGGCCAATACGTGGCTGGTGAGACCGGATGGATGATCATCCACAGGACGGTCATCAACTTGAACGAAATGCAGATCCGCACCTTGGAGCACGTGCGTATCGTAATGGATGGTACCGAGACGCCAGAAATTGCTGCTGCACCAGACGCGCAAGCCTGCTGCGAGTGGATTGCGCTGGACCTCATCCGGCTTCACTCTGATCAACTCAAGCGAGCCAATTGCGGGCTGGTCATGCGCTATCTGGGCCGCTTCAGCGGCTTCAGCGTGGTTGAACCCGCTATTGATTCGGCGACTGGGTGAACCGGCTAATTGAAACGGTGAATTTCCGACGCCCCTTGCGACCGGGTCGAACGAAGAAAGAAGGGCGGCCACGAGCCGCCCTTTTCTATCCGCCGACGCTAGGCGTTGGCGGCCATCAACTCTTCACGCACTTGCGCGCCGATCTCGAACGAGCGCAGCCGCGCGTTGTGATCATAGATCTGCGCGGTCAGCATCAACTCGTCCGCGCCAGTCTGGGCGATGATCGACCGCAGTCCTTCGCGTACCGCGTCGCGATCGCCGATCGCGGTGCACGCGAGCGAGTGCGCGACGTTGTTCAGCTCCATCTCCGATGCCTCCAGCCGCTCGACCGGCGGCTGTAACTGGCCCGGCGTGCCGCGTCGCAGATTGATGAACTGCTGCTGCAGCGACGTGAATAGAAGCCGCGCTTCCTCGTTGGTCCCGGCAGCGAACAGATTGACGCCGACCATCGCATACGGCTTGTCGAGCGTCGCCGACGGCCGGAACTGCGCGCGATACACCTGCAATGCGGTGAGCATGTAGTCGGGCGCGAAGTGCGACGCGAACGCGAACGGCAACCCGAGCGCCGCCGCAAGCTGGGCGCTGTAAAGCGACGACCCGAGCAGCCACAGCGGCACGTGCAGCCCCGCGCCGGGCACCGCGCGAATGCGCTGGCCCGGCACCGGATCGGCGAAATAGCGCTGCAACTCGACGACGTCGTCAGGGAACGAATCCGCGCTGTTTTGCAGATCGCGGCGCAGCGCGCGGGCGGTGCTTTGATCGGTGCCCGGCGCGCGGCCGAGACCAAGATCGATCCGGCCGGGATAGAGCGACGCGAGCGTGCCGAACTGTTCCGCGATCACGAGCGGCGCGTGGTTCGGCAGCATGATGCCGCCGGAGCCGACGCGGATCGTCTTGGTGCCGCCGGCGACATGGCCGATCACCACCGAAGTGGCCGCGCTGGCGATGCCTGTCATGTTGTGATGTTCCGCCAGCCAGAAGCGGCGGTAGTTCCAGCGTTCCGCATGTTGCGCGAGGTCGAGCGTGTTTCTGAATGCGTCCGCCGGTGTGGCGCCCGCGGCGACCGGCGAGAGGTCGAGGACCGAGAAGGGGATCATTGTCTGTTCGTTTGCTGTTTGCGGCGCTTTCGCGCGATGGGGCATTGTGGCAAAGCTTGAGTTTTTCTGCTGACGCCGCGGCGATGTCCACGTTCTTCGAAGGGGGTTTGTTTGCGTTCACGCAGATTTGCGGGGCGAGACGCTGCGCGAAACGCGCCGGCATTACATGCAACGTCGATATGGATATGGACGATCAATGTTTAACAGACGCATGCGGCGCTGCTAGCCCGGGAGCACTCGAACAGGTCGAATTCGAGCGCGTGGCGGCCTGATCAACCCTGGGCCACGCCTCGCCGTGTAGAGCTCGATTAGCGTGCCGCGTGGCGCGGAAATTGCGACTGTGTAATCGCGCCGACGCCCACGCCGCATCCATCGCACGGGCCATGCTTTTGGTGACCGTACGTCGATCGGCATTCGCGTGTACCGTGGAAATAGCGGCGCGATGACGCGCCCGGTCTGTTCCGGCGACGCGGTTCGCAAGCCGTTTATCTCAGGCTATTCGAAGGACGCGTTGCCGAACATCTGCAATGTTTCGAAGGAGTCTCACATCTCATGAGTGTCGCAAACGAATTCCGTACCCGAGCCTTCGAAGACGTGCGCCGCACGCTGATAGAAGGCGAGGAAATCGCGCTCGTCGACGTGCGCGAGGAAGATCCGCACGCGCGCAGTCATCCGCTGTTTGCCGCCAGTCTGCCGCTGTCGCGGCTCGAACTGGAGGCGCCGGAACGCTTGCCGCGACCGGCGGTGCCGATCGTCGTGCTCGACGCCGGCGAAGGCCTGGCGCAACGCGCCGCGCAACGTCTGACCGAACTGGGCTATACCGATGTCGCGTTGCTCGAAGGCGGCCTTCAAGGCTGGCATGAGGCAGGCGGCGAGCTGTTTCAGGATGTCAACGTGCCGAGCAAGGCATTGGGGGAACTGGTGGAAAGCGTGCGCCATACGCCGTCGCTCGCCGCGCCGCAGGTGCAGGCGCTGCTCGATCACGAAGCCGACGTGGTGGTGCTCGACGCGCGCAGCTTCGACGAATACCAGACCATGAACATACCCGGCAGCATCAACGTGCCGGGCGGCGAACTGGTGTTGCGCGCGTGGCAACTCGCGCCGAATCCGGCCACGCGGATCATCGTCAATTGCGCGGGGCGCACGCGCAGCATCATCGGCGCGCAGTCGCTGATCAATGCGGGCGTGCCGAATCCGGTCGCGGCGCTGCGCAACGGCACGATCGGCTGGACGCTCGCGGGTCAGCCGCTCGCGCACGGCGGCTCGCGCCGCTACGAGCCGGTGGTCGACGACACGCTCCGTCTGGCCGCCGCCGACGCCGCGCGCGCGGTGGCCGATCGCGCGCGGGTGGGCCGCACGTCGCGCGACGAAGCGCGCCGCTGGGCCGACGAAGCGGTGCGCACCGTGTATCGCTTCGACGTGCGCTCGCCGGAGGAATACGAATCGGATCACGTGCCCGGTTTTCGCCACGCGCCGGGAGGCCAGCTGGTGCAGGAAACCGACCGCTTCGCGCCGGTGCGCGGCGCGCGCGTGATTCTCGCGGACAACGACGGGGTTCGGGCCAACATGAGTGCGTCGTGGCTCGCGCAGATGAACGTCGAGGTGTACGTGGTCGATGGTCTGACGGCCGCGGACTTCGCTGATAAGGGCGCGGCGCCGCCCGCGCGTTACGCGAGCGCGCCGCCCGCCGTCGACGAGATCGCGCCGGCCGAGCTGGCCGCGCTGCTGCAATCGCCGGGCACGGTCGTGCTCGATTTCACGAGCAGCGCGAATTATGTGAAGCGGCACATTCCGGGCGCGTGGTTCGTGATTCGCAGCGACCTCGATGCCGCATTGCGCAAGTTGCCGGATGCGCAACGGTATGTGGCGACCTGCGGCAACGGCCAGCTTGCGCGCTTTGCCGCGCCCGAGCTGGCGGCGGCGACCGGCCGTCCGGTGCAGGTGCTTGGTGGCGGCACGCAGGCGTGGATCGAAGCGGGCTTGCCCGTCGAAAGTGGCGAAACGCGACTTGCTTCGCCACGCATCGACCGATACCGTCGTCCGTATGAAGGCACCGACAACTCGCGCGATGCGATGAGCGCGTACCTGGAGTGGGAGTATGGGCTCGTCGCGCAACTCGAGCGCGATGGCACGCATGGGTTTCGCGTGATCTGAGCGGGTTGCACGGGCGCAGCGCGTGTGCGTAACCGCGCCGTTGAGCGGGCGCGGTTACGCCCGCATGCGTTGCCGCCCAAGAAAATCCGCATATTTGCTTAGCAGAATAATGCGTTTGTCTTATACCGAAGCGTGCCTTATCGTCGATGGCAAATCACTTCATGCCATCGGGCAAGCGCCGCCATGCCGACTTTCCGTTTTTCCTTCGACATCCTCTCTATTTCCCGCCGCGCGTGGTCGAGGCCGCTTGGCGCTGTCGCGCTGGCGATCCTGGGTGTCGCGTGGGTCGCGCCTTCGCGCGCGGCCGATCTGCCGGTACTGAAGGTCGGCGATCAGTCTTTGCAGACGCGCGGCATTCTCGAAGCGTCCGGCCAGCTGAAAGACCTGCCGTACCGGATCGAATGGTTCAACTTCCCGGCGGCGCAACCGCTCGGCGAAGCGTTGAACGCGGGCGCGGTCGATGTCGGCGGGCTCGGCGACGCGCCGCTCGTGTTTGCGCTCGCGGCCGGCGCACGGGTGCGCGCAGTCGCGGCGACCCGCTCGAATCCGCTGGATCTGGCGATCGTCGTCGGCGCGCAGTCGCCGCTGAACGACGTGGCGAGCCTGAAGGGCAAGCGCATTGCGACGACGCGCGGCTCGATCGGCCACTATCTCGCGCTTGCCGCGTTGAAGAGGGCCAACGTGCCCGCGACCGGCGTCTCGTTCGTGTTCCTCGCGCCGGCCGATGCGAAGGCGGCGCTCGCGTCGGGCAGCGTCGACGCGTGGTCGGTGTGGGACCCTTACACGGCGCTCGGCGAAGCGCGCGATCACGACCGCATCATCGCGAATGGGGTCGGCCTGTCGGAAGGGCTCAGCTATCAGGTGGCGACTGAACGCGCGATCGCCGACAAACACGCGCAACTCGCCGACTTCCTGCGGCGCGTGGCGATCGGTCAGCGCTGGGCGCTGTCGCATCCCGACGAAGTCGCGGCGATGCAGTCGCGCGTGACCGGCCTGCCGGTCGACGTGCTCAAGACCGTCTATCAACGCGGCCAGGTCCATCCCGTGACGATCGACGACAGCGTGGTCAGCGCGCAGCAGCGGACCGCCGATACCTACGAAGCCGCCAATGTGATTCGCGCGCATCTGGACGTGCGCACGAGTTTCGATCGCAGCTTTCCGTTGCCTTGATGCGGGCAGTGGCAGCGGCCCCATGAGTGCGGGGCGTGCGGTGACACGCTGTGATGTGCGGCTCGATGGCGAAGTGTTTGACGATGTGTTCGGGACGCGGCAATCAGGCAGTCGCAGCTTGCTTGATGCACACGCCGAACGCGGCACGCCCGGTGAAGCGCCTCTCGTTAGATGTCCCGGTAGCGGGCCAGATAATCGAAGCGTCGCAGCGCTGCGCGACATGAGCGCCGCAGCCAGCGCGAGCGCCATGCCGAGCTAACGCCCACGCACGAAATTCGCGCCGAACCGGCATCGCCGAAAGCGTCTCACACCCCGCAAATCATCTGCAAATTCGGTGTAAACGCGCTCTCGTCTAAACCGCCCAATGCGATTAAATTGAATGCACTTGGAAGGCTTATCGAGGGACCAGGGCGGCCAAACAAGCAGCGGTTTGCCATTCCGGCAATGGCGCAAGGTGCGTAGCCAAGGTTGCTCACCGCTACGTCCGGAACCAGACCGCTGCGTGTCGTCCAAGGTGCTTCGTATCTGGCGGCCGTTGGCCGCTTTCACTTCCGGTTGACCGTATCGACCGACCTGGCGACGCTTTGAACAGCGTCGCCTTTTTGCTTCTGGCGACACTTCTTTCGCGGCTCGGGCCGCCTCGCTGCAAAGAGTCGCGCGCCAGCTTGCAGTCCGCCGCTGCGTCAATCCCGCCACCTGTGCCGCGTTTTCATCGCGCCTTTGCGATGCGCCGCGCAGACTTCTTCGAACCGCAGGATTGCAATCGGCTTGCGAACACGCCGGCCAGGCACCGGCTTGCCTGGCCCGCTCGCGGTTTTCCGCGTGCGCGGTTATCCTTGGAGCAGACACTACACACCAGAAGGCGCGCGCATGCGTCGCATCTGAACAGGAAACTCGCTGTGAGCCTGAAACTGCTTACCGTCGCGATGCTGGCCGCGTGCGTTGCACTGACCGGCTGCGACGATCAACAGAGTGACCGCGCTGTGCAAAAACTCAAGGACTTCTTCAACGCCGTCAAACCGGATGCGTTGTTGCTCAGGAACATGACGCCGGGCGTTACGACCGAAGCGCAGATCCGCGAGCAGATGGGCAAGCCGGAAACCGAGCGAACCTTCACCGACGGTTCGAAGCGCTTCGAATATCCGCGCGGCCCGCAAGGGCTGAACACGTACATGGTCGACGTCGACCGTGACGGTAAACTGCAAGCCATCACGCAAGTGCTGACGGCCGCCAACTTCGCGAAGATCCGCATGGGCATGAGCGAGGATGAAGTGCGGCGGCTGCTCGGCAAGCCGGGCGAGGTCGCGGTGTTTCCGCTGAAGCCGGAGACCGTGTGGAGCTGGAAGTGGCGCGAAGGCGGCGTCACCGAGGAAGGTTTTTTCAACGTGCACTTCGACCGGAATCTGAAGGTGTACACGACATCGCGTTCGGACGTGATACGCGGCCGATAGAACACAAGCGAAGACAGGGAGCGGGGTAAGCATGATACGTCGACGTCGATCCAGCCGTATCGGGCTGGTGTTGGGAGGCGGCGCCGCGCGCGGCTGGGCGCATATCGGCGCGATTCGCGCGTTGCAGGACGCGGGCATCAAGCCCGATGTGGTGTGCGGCACTTCGATCGGTGCGCTGGTGGGCGCCGTGTATGCGAACGGCGATCTGGACTGGCTGGAGGAGTGGGTCTCGCGGCTCACGTGGCAGACGGTGGTGCGCCTGCTCGATCTGCGCATCTCGGGCGGCCTGCTCGGCGGGCGCAAGGTGATCCAGCTTTTCGCGGAAAAGTTCGACGGCCGTTCGATTGCGCAATTGAACATGCCGTTCGCGGCGGTCGCCACCGAACTCGATACAGGCCGCGAAATCTGGCTGCAGGACGGCAGCACGGTCGACTCGGTGCGCGCGTCGATTGCGATCCCCGGCATTTTCACGCCGGTGTGGCACAACGGCGTGTGGCTGGTGGACGGCGGCCTGTGCAACCCGGTGCCGGTGTCGGTCGCGCGCGGCATGCGCGCGGACTGCGTGATCGCGATCGACCTGAACAACGACATTCTGAACGGCCGCGATTTCGGCGGCGCGGTGGTCGAAACGCCCTCGCTCGATCCGGACGCGCCGCCGCCGGTTTCATTGCGCCGCAACGGCAAGCCCTGGCCGCGCTGGCTCGCGCCGGCCGACGGGGCGGTCACCGACGACGTGCGCGTGCCGCCCGCGCCGAGCGCGCGCGTGCCATCGATGTTGAGTTCGATCGCGCAAAGCATCGACATCATGCAGGTGCGGATCTCGCGCAGCCGGCTTGCCGGCGAGCCGGCGGATATCCTGATTCAGCCGCGCCTGGGCGGGATGGGGATTTTCGATTTTCACCGTGCGGCGCCGGCGATCGAGGAAGGGCGCGCAGCGGTCGAACAGATGCTGCCGGCGATTCGCGCGCGGCTGGGGATGGAGTAGGCAAAACGACAAGGCGACGCGACGATGCAAAACGACGCGGCAAAACGACCGGCGTCGTGCAAAAAGACAGCCTGTGCCTTCGCGCGATCAGTCACGACGAACGAGGCGCCTTCGTGATTCGCCCATGATCCATGGGCACAAAACGGATGTGCCGTGCGCCTGGCACTGACTTTTACGCATCCCTGAGCCCGCCTGGCCTATCGCAAAAGCGACCCGAAACTTGCGAATTCGCGGCGGCGCGCGCCGCCCGCGCTGGGCCTTACAAAAACATATCTCCCGCAAAACCAAGCGCTAACGGCTTGCGCCGCTCGAAACCGTGCAATGTTGCATTGCAACAGACTTCGCTCCCGCCATTTGAGAAATTGATTTTCGCTTGCGAGACTCCGCGCCATGCCGGACGAGTCGAGCGGGCGCAAGCCGCCGCCGTCCGTGACACTTTCAATAAACCTGGATGGAGACGCGCGTGTTCCTTTACGGCTTTGGTCCGGTGTTGCTGGCCGGCACGATCCAGACGATCGAGCTGTCCGTCCTGTCGCTGGCCGCCGCCGTGCTGCTCGGCCTCGCGGGCGCGGCGGCGAAACTCTCGTTCAACCGCCCGCTGCGGGCCATGGCGACCGGCTATACGACGCTGATCCGCTCGGTGCCCGATCTCGTGCTGATGCTGCTGCTGTTCTACAGCATCCAGATCGCGGTCAACAATCTCACCGACGCGCTGGATCTGCCGCAGTTCGACATCGACCCGTTCGTGGCCGGCGTGCTGACGCTCGGCTTCATCTACGGCGCGTACTTCACCGAGACTTTTCGCGGCGCGTTTCTGGCGGTGCCGCGCGGCCAGCTCGAAGCGGGCAGTGCGTACGGCATGAGCGGCGCGCGCGTGTTCACGCGCATCCTGTTCCCGCAGATGATGCGCTTCGCGCTGCCCGGCATCGGCAACAACTGGCAGGTGCTGGTGAAGGCAACCGCGCTGGTGTCGATCATCGGCCTCGCCGACGTGGTCAAGGCCGCGCAGGACGCGGGCAAGAGCACCTTCAACATGTTCTTCTTCATTCTGATCGCCGCGCTGATCTATCTGGCGATCACCACGGTATCGAATCTCGTGCTGATCTGGCTGGGCCGGCGCTATTCGATCGGCGTGCGCCACGCGGAGCTTTGAGCGACCATGATCGACATCCTCAATCAATTCTGGCGCGCGTTCCTGTTCTGGGACGGCCAGCGCATCTCGGGTCTCGCGGTCACGCTGTGGCTGCTGGTGGCGTCGATCGGGATCGGCTTCGTCGTGTCGATTCCGCTGGCGGTCGCACGCGTGTCGAAGAAGCGCTGGCTGTCGACGCCGGTGCGCATCTACACCTACGTGTTCCGCGGCACGCCGCTGTACGTGCAGTTGCTACTGATCTACACCGGCATCTACAGCCTCGCGTTCGTGCGCTCGCACGACCTGCTCGACGCGTTCTTCCGCAGCGGCTTTCACTGCGCGATTCTGGCGTTTGCGCTGAACACCTGCGCGTACACCACGGAGATTTTCGCCGGGGCGATCCGTTCGACCTCGCACGGCGAAGTGGAGGCCGCGCGTGCGTACGGGATGAGCTGGTTCACGCTGTACCGGCGCATTGTGATACCGTCCGCGCTGCGCCGGGCGTTGCCGTTGTACAGTAACGAAGTGATCCTGATGCTGCACGCCACCACGGTCGCCTTCACGGCCACGGTGCCGGACATCCTGAAGGTGGCGCGCGACGCGAACTCGGCCACGTACCAATCGTTCAATGCGTTCGGTCTTGCGGCGCTGCTTTACCTGGTGGTGTCGTTCGCGCTGGTCGCGTTGTTCCGGCGCGCCGAGCGTCACTGGTTGGCATATCTGGCGGTGCGCACGCATTGAGCGCGCGCTGTTGGCCCCGGGCGGCGGCGCGCATGCGCGCCGCCGCAGATTGATCCGTATTTTCAAAGGGAGAGCATCTTGCTCCACACCACCCAGACCGAAGCCTGCAAGCTCGCCGTACAGGACATCCACAAGCGCTACGGCGACAACGAAGTGCTCAAGGGCGTATCGCTCAACGCGAACAAGGGCGACGTGATCAGCATCATCGGCGCGAGCGGGTCGGGCAAGAGCACCTTCCTGCGCTGCATCAATTTTCTCGAACGGCCGAACGCCGGGCAGATCGTCGTCGACGGCGAAGCGGTCAAGACGAAAACCGATCGCGCCGGCAATCTCGAAGTCGCCGATCACAAGCAGTTGCAGCGCATCCGCACGAAGCTCGCAATGGTGTTCCAGCACTTCAACCTGTGGGCGCACATGAACGTGATCGAGAACATCGTCGAAGCGCCGATTCACGTGCTGGGTCTGAAGCGCAAGGAAGCCGAAGACCGCGCGCGTGAATATCTGGAGAAAGTCGGTCTCGCGCCGCGTCTGGAAAAGCAGTATCCGTCGCATCTGTCGGGCGGTCAGCAGCAGCGCGTGGCGATTGCGCGCGCACTGGCGATGAACCCGGACGTGATGCTCTTCGACGAGCCCACGTCCGCGCTCGATCCCGAACTGGTCGGCGAAGTGCTGAAGGTCATGCAGAAGCTGGCCGAGGAAGGCCGCACGATGATCGTCGTCACGCACGAAATGGGTTTCGCGCGCAACGTGTCGAACCACGTGATGTTCCTGCATCAGGGCCGCACCGAAGAGGAGGGCTTGCCCGCCGACGTGCTGACCACGCCGCGCAGTGAACGGCTCAAGCAGTTCCTGTCCGGCAGCCTGAAGTAACGCGCGGCCCGCGCAGTCGCGTCATACCGCCAAGCGATGGCCCGCACCTCCAGCCCGGCTCGCACCACCCAGGTCGCAATCGTCGCGTTGCCGCCGGTGTCGATGTCGGGCGTCGGGCCGATTGTCGACGCGCTCAATCTCGCCAATGAAATCGACGGCCGCGCTCTCTACCGCATCCAGGTGTGTTCGTGGGACGGCCGCGCGGTGCCACTCGCGGGCGGCGCGCAGTGGCCCGCCGACGCCGCGTTCGGAGATGCGATCGCGTGCGACTGGCTGATCATCGTCAGCGAACGGTTTCAGCAATTCGCCGACTATCGGCTGTTTCTCGCCAGTCTGTCGCGCGTCGGGCAGCGCACGCCGCTCGTCACCGGCATTCATCACGGCGTCTGGTGGCTCGCGATGGCGGGGCAGTTGTCCGGCTACCGCGTGAGCGTCAACTGGGAAACCTATCAGCAGTTCTCCGAGCAGTTCGAGCGCTCCATCGTCACCCAGCAGATCTTCGAAATCGACCGCGATCGCGCCACTTGCGCGGGCGGTCAGGCGACCGTCGACTTCATGCTGGCGATGATCGGTCGCGAGCACGGTCCCGAACTGGCCGACCGGATCGCCGACGCGCTCGGCGTCGGCGTATTGCGCGCGGGCGAAGAGCGCCAGCGCATTCCGTTCGTGACCGCGCCGGGCGAGCGCCATCCGCGTCTGAACGATGCGCTGCTGCTGATGGAAGCGAATATCGAAGACCCGCTCACCACCGATGAGATCGCCGGTCTCGTGGGCGTGTCGCGGCGGCAACTGGAGCGCCTGTTCCGCCAGTATCTCGGCTCGATGCCGTCCAAATACTATCTGGGGCTGCGGCTCTCCAAAGCGCGCACGCAATTGCAGCGCACCAGCAAGTCGGTGGTGCAGATCAGCCTCGCGTGCGGGTTTTCGTCGGCGGCGCACTTTTCGAATGCTTATCGCGAACGTTTCGGTGTCACACCGCGAGAGGATCGTCGCAACTGGATCGACAAGCAGACCGGTGCGAGCGGCGTCGCGGCGAGCGAACCGCGGCCGGCCGCGCTGATCGAGCGACCGGATCTGGCGGATTGAAGCGATTGAAGCGATTGAGGCCGCGCGTCTCGACGCTCCCGGCCCGCCGCGCGCGCGGAACCTCATAGAAAGCGTCGCGTATGCGCAAGACGTATCGCGCGCGGTTTCCTACACTAGCTGTATTACCTCTCACCCGTAACGAGGATTTGCCATGAACGACCTGACTGTGACACGCAAGACCTTCGACGAAGTCATGGTGCCGGTGTTTTCGCCCGCCGCCTTCGTACCGGATCGCGGTCTCGGCTCACGCGTCTGGGATACGCAAGGCCGCGACTATATCGACTTCGCCGGCGGCATCGCCGTCACCGCGCTCGGCCATGCGCATCCCGAGTTGCTCAAAGTGTTGCACGAGCAGGGCGGCAAGCTGTGGCACATCGGCAATGGCTACACCAACGAGCCGGTGCTGCGTCTGGCGAAACGTCTCGAAGACCTGACCTTCGCCGATCGCGCGTTCTTCGCCAACTCGGGCGCGGAAGCGAACGAAGCGGCGTTGAAGCTGGCGCGCCGCGTCGCGTTCGACCGTCATGGCGCTCACAAGTCCGAGATCATCTCGTTCACGCAGTCGTTTCATGGCCGCACGTTCTTCACGGTGAGCGTCGGGGGCCAGCCGAAGTATTCGGAAGGCTTCGGCCCGGTGCCGGCCGGCATCACGCACTTGCCGTACAACGACATCGAAGCGGCGAAGAAAGCGATCGGCGAGCAAACCTGCGCGGTGATCGTCGAGCCGATCCAGGGCGAGGGCGGCGTGATCCCCGCCGATCCGGCGTTCCTGAAAGCGCTGCGCGAAGCCTGCGATCAGCACGGCGCGCTGCTGATTTTCGACGAAGTGCAAACGGGCGTGGGCCGCAGCGGCCATTTCTACGCGTACCAGGACACCGGCGTCACGCCCGACATCCTGACCACCGCGAAGGCGCTCGGCAACGGCTTCCCGATCGGCGCGATGCTGACCACCACGGAGCTGTCCGCGCATTTCAAGGTCGGCGTGCACGGCACGACTTACGGCGGCAATCCGCTCGGCTCGGCGATCGCGGAGAAGGTGGTCGAACTGGTCAGCGACCCGAAGCTGCTCGAAGGCGTGCGCGCACGCGGCGAGGCGCTGAAGGCTCATCTCGCGAAGCTTCACGAGCGCTTTGGCCTCTTCACGGAAGTGCGCGGCAAGGGCTTGCTGATCGGCGCGGAACTGACCGACGCGTTCAAGGGCCGCGCGAAAGACTTCGTCACCGCGGCGGGCCAGCACGGCGTGATCATGCTGATGGCGGGTCCGGACGTGCTGCGTTTCGTGCCGTCGCTGATCATGCCGCTGGACGATATGAGCGAAGGCTTCGAGCGTCTGACGAAGGCCTTCGCGGAAATCGCCGGCGCGACTGCGCCGGCGGCGTCGCGTTGATTCACGAGACCGTTCTTGTGAGCCGGGTTATACGCCGGCTCATGCGTCACATTCAACAGGATCGATGATGCTCTTCGTACGTCCCGGCCGCCTCGCCGATCTCGATGCACTCGAACATATGGCGCGCACCGCGCAACCGGTGCTGCATTCGTTGCCGCACGACCGGCGCGCGCTCGAAGCGCGCGTCGCGTTGTCGGAAGACTCGTTTCGCGCGGATGTCGATTTTCCGGGCGAAGAGTTCTATCTGTTCGTGCTCGAAGACAGCGAGAGCGGCAAGCTGATGGGCACCGCGAGCATCGTCGCCGCGGCTGGTTATTCGGACCCGTTCTACGCGTTTCGCAACGACGCGCTGATACATGCGTCGCGCGAACTGCACGTGAACCGCAAGATTCACGCGCTGACCATGTCGCACGAACTGACCGGCAAGAGCCGGCTCGCGGGCTTTTATATCGACCCGTCGCTGCGCGGCGACGCCGCCGCGCAGCTGATGTCGCGCGCGCGGATGATGTACATCGCCGCCAATCGCAAGCGCTTCACGCCCGAGGTGTTCTCGCTGCTGCTCGGCGTCACCGACGAGAACGGCGTGTCGCCGTTCTGGGAAGCGGTGGGCCGCAAGTTCTTCGGCCGCAATTTCGCCGACATCGAAATCGAATCGGGGGGCCGCAGCCGCACCTTCATCGCCGAAGTGATGCCGACCTATCCGGTATACGTGCCGCTGCTGCCGGAAGCCGCGCAGCGCGTGCTCGGCGAGCCGGATTCGAAGGCCCTGCTCGCGTACGAGATTCACCTCGAGGAAGGCTTCGAGACGGATCGCTTCGTCGATATTTTCGACGCGGGCCCGGTGCTGACCGCGCAGGTGGATCGCAGCGCCTGCGTCACGCGCAACGAAACGCGGCTGGTCCGTGAGTCGGCTGCGGCGCATGGCTCGACATATCTGATCGCGTATAACGATGCGGCCGGCGAATTCCGCTGCGTGCTCGGTGAATTGCCCGTAGACAAGGACGCGGGCGCGTCCTTGTCGCGCGCGGCGCGCGCCGCGCTCGGCGTGGAAGAGGGCGATGCGGTGCGTTGCGTGCCGCTGCATGCGCCGCATCAGGATGAACAATCGGGAGACGCGCAATGATCGTCGTTCGCGTTGTACAACGAGGCGATGTGGACGCGCTGATGCGGCTCGCGCAGGAAACCGGCCCGGGCCTCACGACGTTCAAGCCGGACCGCGAGGCGCTGGTCGCGCGTGTCGAACGTGCGCGCCGCACGATGGAAGACAAGGCCGAGCCGCATGAGGCGGGCTATTTCTTCGTGATGGAAGACACCGACACCGGCGACGTGGCCGGTGTGTGCGGGATCGAAACGGCGGTCGGCCTGCAGCAGCCGTTCTACAACTATCGCGTGAGCACGGTGGTGCACGCGAGCCAGGACCTCGGCATCTGGACGCGCATGAGCGCGCTGAACATCTCGCACGATCTGACGGGTTATGCCGAAGTGTGCTCGCTGTTTCTTAGCCCGCGTTATCGCACGAGCGGCGTGGGCGGGCTGCTGTCGCGTTCGCGCTTCATGTTTCTCGCGCAGTTTCGCGAGCGTTTCCCGCAGCGTCTGTGCGCGGAATTGCGCGGCCATTTCGACGCGGACGGCACCTCGCCGTTCTGGCGCGCAGTCGGCTCGCACTTCTACCAGATCGATTTCAACGCGGCGGACTATCTGAGTTCGCATGGCCGCAAGGCGTTTCTCGCCGAGCTGATGCCGCGCTATCCGGTGTACGTCGAACTGTTGCCGCAAGAGGCGCAGCAATGCGTCGGCCTCACGCACAACGACACGATTCCGGCGCGCCGCATGCTCGAAACGGAAGGGCTGCGTTATGAGAACCACGTCGATATCTTCGACGCGGGTCCAGTGCTCGAATGCCATATCGCCGACTTGCGCACCGTGCGCGAGAGCGTGCTGGTGCCGGTCGAGATCGTTGGTACGACAGCAGTCGCGCCGCAGGACGGGCCTAAGTCGATGGTGTCGAATACGTCGCTGGGCGATTTTCGCGTCGGCGTGGTGGCGGGCGTGCCGCAAGACGGCGTGTTCCGTCTGAGCGCGATCGAAGCCGCCGCACTCGGCGTCAACGCAGGCGACCCGGTGCGGGTGCTGCCGCAGAAACACAAACAAGGATGATCATGAGCGAGCTTTTCATCGACGGCGAATGGGCCGCCGCCACCGGACCCGCATTCGCATCGCGCAACCCCGGTACGGGCGCGACGGTGTGGGAAGGCAACAGCGCGTCGGCGGACGATGTCGATCGCGCCGTGCGGAGTGCGCGCCGCGCGTTCGCGGCATGGTCGGCATTGAGCCTCGACGAGCGTTGCGGCGTGGTGCGCCGCTTCGCCGCGCTCGTGACCGAGCGCAAGGAAGCGCTCGCCGAAGCGATCGGCCGCGAGACCGGCAAGCCGCTGTGGGAAGCGCGCACCGAAGCGGCGTCGATGGCCGCGAAGGTCGAGATCTCGATTCAGGCCTATAACGAACGCACCGGCGAAAAGCGTTCGGCGATGGCTGACGGCACCGCGGTATTGCGGCATCGCCCGCATGGCGTGGTGGCCGTGTTCGGGCCGTACAACTTTCCTGGCCACTTGCCGAACGGGCATATCGTGCCGGCGCTGATCGCGGGCAACGCGGTCGTGTTCAAGCCGTCCGAACTCGCGCCCGGCGTGGCTGCCGTCACCGTGCAGATCTGGCGCGACGCGGGCTTGCCCGCCGGCGTGCTGAATCTGGTGCAGGGCGAAAAGGAAACCGGTATTGCGCTGGCAAATCACCGGCAGATCGATGGCCTGTTCTTCACCGGTAGTTCGGACACCGGAACATTGCTGCACAAACAGTTCGGCGGCCGGCCGGAGATCGTGCTGGCGCTGGAGATGGGCGGCAATAATCCGCTCGTGATCGGCCCGGTCGCGGACGTGGATGCCGCCGTGCATCACACGATCCAGTCGGCGTTC
Organism: Paraburkholderia sp. RL18-085-BIA-A; assembly: GCF_046027075.1. Classification (NCBI taxonomy): domain Bacteria; kingdom Pseudomonadati; phylum Pseudomonadota; class Betaproteobacteria; order Burkholderiales; family Burkholderiaceae; genus Paraburkholderia; species Paraburkholderia sp. RL18-085-BIA-A. The sequence continues at coordinate 60,054 of NZ_JARESU010000031.1, forward strand.
CTGTCGGCGGGGCAGCGCTGCACGTGTGCTCGCCGTCTCTTCGTGCCGAACGACGCGTTCGGCGACCGCTTTGTCGAACGGCTTGTGGATGTCACGTCGCGCATTAGCGTCGGCGAATATAACGCCGATCCGCAGCCCTTCATGGGCGCGGTGATTTCGGCGCGCGCGGCGTCACGCCTCGTCGCCGCGCAGGAACGACTGCTCGCCGACGGCGCGCAGGCGCTGCTGAAGATGGAGCAGCGCGATTCGCAACTCGGCTTCGTCACGCCAGCGATTCTCGACGTGACCGGCGTGCAGGATTTGCCCGACCAGGAACACTTCGGCCCGCTCGCGCAGATCATCCGCTATGGCAGCTTCGACGAAGCGCTGGAAAAAGCCAACGACACCGAGTTCGGCCTCTCTGCGGGCCTCCTCGCCGACGACGAAGCGCTGTGGACGCATTTCCAGCGCACCATCCGCGCGGGCATCGTCAACTGGAACCGGCCGACCAATGGCGCGTCGTCGGGCGCGCCGTTCGGCGGTCCGGGCCGCTCGGGCAATCACCGGCCGAGCGCGTACTACGCCGCCGACTACTGCGCGTACCCGATGGCTTCCGTCGAAAGCGCGCAACTGCAAATGCCCGCGAGCGTCTCGCCGGGCCTTCAATTCTAAGGATCGACGATGCAAGCCACTGAAGCCAATTTGGACGGCCTGGTCGGCCCGACTCACAACTACGCGGGACTGTCGTTCGGCAACGTCGCGTCGCAGAACAACGAGAAGTCGGTTGCGAATCCGAAGGCGGCGGCGCGCCAGGGTCTGCGCAAGATGAAGCAGCTGGCCGACCTGGGTTTTCATCAGGGCGTGCTGCCGCCGCAGGAGCGTCCGTCGATGCGCCTGTTGCGCGAACTCGGTTTCTCCGGCGACGAAGCGACGGTGATCGCGCGCGTCGCGAAGAACGCGCCCGAGTTGCTCGCCGCCGCGAGTTCAGCCTCGGCGATGTGGACCGCGAACGCGGCGACCGTGAGCCCCTCGGCCGATACGCACGACGGCCGCGTGCATTTCACGCCGGCCAATCTGTGCAGCAAGCTGCATCGCGCGATCGAGCATGAATCGACGCGCCGCACGCTGCGCGCGATATTCAACGATGCCGATCGCTTCGTGGTGCACGAGGCGCTGCCCGGCACGCCGGCGCTCGGCGACGAAGGCGCGGCGAATCACACGCGCTTTTGCGCGGACTATGCGGCGCGCGGCGTCGAGTTCTTCGTGTACGGCCGCAGCGAATATCGCCGCGGTCCGGAGCCGAAGCGCTTTCCCGCGCGTCAGACCTTCGAGGCGAGCCGCGCGGTCGCGCACCGTCATGGGCTGGCTGACGCGGCCACGGTGTTCGCGCAGCAGAACCCCGACGTGATCGACGCGGGCGTGTTCCATAACGACGTGATCGCGGTCGGCAATCGCAACACGCTGTTCTGCCATCAACTCGCGTTCGTCGAACAGAACGCCGTGTACGACGAATTGCGCACGAAGCTCGCGGGCATGAGCGCGGACTTCAACGTGATCGAAGTGCCTGACGCGCAGGTGAGCGTGGCCGATGCCGTCACGTCGTATCTGTTCAACAGCCAGTTGCTGACGCGCCCGGACGGCAAGCAGGTGCTGGTGGTGCCGCAGGAATGCCGCGAGAATCCGCGCGTCGCGGCCTACCTCGACGAACTGGCTTCGCACGCGGGCCCAATCGATGACGTGCTGGTGTTCGATCTGCGCGAGAGCATGAAGAACGGCGGCGGCCCGGCGTGTCTGCGGCTGCGCGTGGTGCTCGACGACACGGAGCGCGCGGCGGTCACGCCGGGCGTGTGGATCGACGACGCGCTGTTCGGCCGGCTGGATGCGTGGATCGAAAAGCATTATCGCGACCGCCTCGCGCCGGCCGACCTGAGCGATCCGAAATTGCTGGTCGAGTCGCGCACCGCGCTCGACGAGCTCACGCAGATACTCGGCCTGGGTTCGCTGTATGACTTCCAGCGCTGAGCACGCAATGCCGATGCCGGTCCCGATGATGCTCGACGATTTCCTCGCCTATACGCTGGCGGGGACGCGGCCCGCTACGCATGACCCGCAAGGCGTGCAGGGGGTGTGTGAGAACGGTGTGCGCTGGTCGTGGCTCGACGACGGCGTGCTCATGATGGAACCCGCCGCGACGACGGCCGAGGTGCGCAGCGTGCTGGTGTCGGCCGGCATTCACGGCGACGAGACTGCGCCGATCGAACTGCTGTCGTATCTGGTTCGCGATATCGCACGAGGCGGCGCTGCGCTGACATGCCGCCTGCTGGTGATGCTCGGCAACGTCGACGCGATGCGCGACGCGACTCGTTATCGCGACGACGATCTGAACCGGCTCTTCAGCGGCCGTCATCTGCAGGTGCCGCACAGCCACGAAGCGCCGCGCGCCGCGGCGCTGGAGCAAGCCGCGACGCGCTTCTTCGCCGCGGCGCCGGATGCGCCCGGCGCGCGCTGGCATATCGACATGCATACCGCGATCCGCGCGTCCGCGTTCGAGCAGTTCGCGTTGCTACCGCATACCGGCAAGCCCTTTTCTCGCGCGATCTTCGAATGGCTCGGCGACGCGCGCATCAGCGCGGTGTTGTTGCACACCACCAAAGGCAACACGTATTCGCACTTCACCGCGCAGGCCTGCGGGGCCGATGCGTGCACGCTCGAACTGGGCAAGGTGCGCCCGTTCGGCGAGAACGATCTGACGCGCTTTGCCGGCGCGGACGAGGCGTTGCGTCGTCTGCTGGCCGGTGAGCCCGCGAACGCGAGCGCTGCGATGCCGCGCGTGTTCACGGTGATCGGCCAGCTCACCAAGCAGAGCGAGGCGTTCGAATTGCTGTTCGCGGCGGACGTGCCCAACTTCACGCCGTTCGCAAAAGACACCTTGCTCGCGCGCGACGGCGAGTATCGCTACACGGTGTGTCACGACGAAGAGCGCATCGTGTTTCCGAACGCGACGGTCAAGCCGGGCTTGCGCGCCGGTCTGCTGGTGATCGAGACCACTGCGGATACCCTGTCGCAACTTGTCTAGACAGGCGGGGCCGGTGCCCCCTGAACACTGTACAATCCCGGGCGTCGCGGCTGTTGCACTGCACCACCCAAGCCGCGCGAGTCTGGATCGCATTCCGGCGCGGCAGGCCTGTCCGCCCAGATCCGGCTCTGTTTTATTCAATACCGTAGAGGAACACCCATAATGAAGATGAATTGGCGAAACATGGCCACGCTTGCGCTGTTCGCGGCGGCGGCGGTTGCGGCAGGCGCCGCGTCGGCGGCGGAGATCAAGGAAGTGCGCTTCGGCGTCGAGGCGTCGTATGCGCCGTTCGAATCGAAGTCGCCGTCAGGCGAGCTGCAAGGTTTCGACATCGATGTCGGCAACGCCGTGTGCGCGAAGCTGAAAGCCAAATGCGTGTGGGTCGAGAACTCGTTCGACGGCCTGATTCCGGCGCTGGAGGCGCGCAAGTTCAACGCGATCAATTCGGACATGACGATCACGGATCAGCGCCGCCAGGCGGTTGACTTCACCGATCCGATCTACACGATCCCGAATCAGATGATCGCGAAGAAGGGCAGCGGTCTGCTGCCGACGCCGGCCTCGCTGAAGGGCAAGCACGTCGGCGTACTGCAGGGCACGATTCAGGAAACCTACGCGAAAGCGCGCTGGGCGCCGGCCGGCGTCGACGTCGTGCCGTATCAGACCCAGGACCAGATCTACGCCGACCTTGCGTCGGGGCGTCTGGACGCATCGTTCCAGGACGCGGAAGCGGCATCGAAAGGCTTTCTGAAGAAGCCGCAGGGCGCGGGCTTCGAATTCGCGGGCCCGGCTGTGACCGACGAGAAGCTGCTCGGCGCGGGCGTCGGCTACGGCATCCGCAAGAGCGACAAGGCGCTCAAGGATGCGCTGAACCAGGCGCTGAAGGAACTGAAGGCGGATGGCACGATCGACCACTTGGCCGCAAAGTACTTCGACGTGAAGGTCGTGTTGAAGTAAAACGCGACGCGCGGCATGTCGTGTGGAACGTTTCGCGCGACGAAGTTGGGTTCTGATGCAAACGGTCGCAATTTGCGGCCGTTTGCATTTGGCGTCGGGACTGCGGCATCTGGCCTTCAGCAAACGACGACGCACGCGTTGAGCGCCAGGACAGCCCGCCGGTCAGCGTGCGTTCGCTTCGGGCCGGTCGAGATAGTCGAACACCACCTCACCCAGGCCCAGCGTCAGGTCGGCGACAAGATGGCGCGCCTCGACGATCTCGAGCACCGGTAGCTCCGCGACCGGGGCAAGCGCGTGTGGCGCCAGTTCGAGCGCGGCCGGCCCGGTCCATGCGCCTTTCAGGTCGATGTCCCGCAGGTAGTAGCGCACCAGTTCGCAGATGCGCGGCGTGCCGTCCACATGCGGAATCACCTTGAGCAGGAAGTTCGGCGTTTCGAGGCGCTTCTTCTGCTGCGCGAGATCGAGCTGGCGATGCTTGTAGCCCATTGTGCCGGTGGCGATGCGCACCGGGCCGTAGTCGAGCGTGCCGACCAGCGTGTCGGTGTGGACCGCGAGGACCGGGTTCGCGAGCTTCTTCGGGAAGCCCCACAGCTCGCGGCCACCGGCGATCGGGGGGTGGTCGTCGAGGTACATCGCCAGCGTGTAGCCGCCCGCGACGCCGTTGAACGACACGGGGATCACCTGGCCGCTCTCCGTGTAGTCGCCGAAGCCGGTCGAATCCGGCATGCGGATGAACTCGTAATGCACGAGCGGCTCGCCGATCTGCAACGGCTCGGGTACCACCGCGCGCAGTTTGTCCGGGTCGGTGCGGTAAGTGATGATCAGGAATTCGCGGTCGATGAAACGATACGGGCCCATCGGAAATGCCGGGCTCGTGATCGGCATCGCGAACGCATTCGACAGCACGCTTTTGACGTCCATGTTTTTCCCTTGTGGTTGGAACGCGGTTGGAACCCAGTCGGAACCTCGGTTGGAAACGCCAGGCATTGCAACGCAGTATCGTCGATTCGCTCGCCGATCGCCGCCGGAACCCTCACCAATTATTTCGAGATATTGCGTCGTTGACATGTCCGGGCCGGACGGCCTGCGCTAAAATCGGCGGGCATACCGTCGGCGCCACGGGCTCACCCGGCTCAACGAACGCGCGCCACGGAGCGGCTAAAACCAAAATACAGCGGGAAGCGCCGAGGGCGCCGCGCGGGGGAACGGAATGACCACCATCGCAATCGAGACTCTGAGCCAGGCCGGCGCGGCGGACGACGCGCAATTGCTTGCCAGCTTCGCCCGGCAGCCGATTCTGAATCGGGACGGCATGCTGTGCGGCTACGAGATCAAGGTGCGGGCGCCGGTATTGCCTTCGGCCGAAGCAGCCGAAACAGGCCTGGCGGCAGACCCCGATGCATTGCCGGGCCGCCCGTGCGATCCGGCGCAAAAGGTGGCGCGAGCCATCTTCCGCGCCCTGGTTCAAGACGATGTGCGCGGCGCGCTCACCGGGCATGTCGCATACGTCGATGTCAGCCGCGAGATGCTGCTCGACGACTTCATTCTGCGGCTGCCCGCCGATCGCTTCATGTTCGAGTTGTCACCCGCGCTCGAGGTCGACGACGAACTGATTGGGCGTATCGTGCAACTCCATGGCCGGCGCTATCGTTTCGTGCTCGACGAGGTGACGCAGCCCAACGAGACCTTCGCCAAACTGCTGCCTTACGCCGAGGTCGTCAAGATCGACGTCGCGCGTGCACCGCGTGCGCTGCTGCCCAAGCTCGCGAGCGTGCTGAAGTCGGCCGGCAAGCTGCTGGTCGCATCCGGTATCGACGCCCAGGCCGATTTCGAAGCGACGCATGCACTCGGCTTCGACCGCTTTCAGGGCTACTTCTTCGCTCGGGCGCAAAGCTCGGCGTCGCGCCGCGTCAGCGCGCCGCGTCACGCGCTGCTCAATCTGCTGCAATTGCTGGCTGGGGATCCCACTGTCGCGCAACTCGAAGCCGAACTGAAGCTGAATCCGGTGCTGGTGATGCACCTGATGAAGCTCGCGAATTCGAGCGGTCTCGCAGTCGGCCATAAGGTGACGACGCTGCGCGACGCGATCAACGCGACCGGCACCGACCGCATCGCGCGCTGGACGCAGTTGCTGCTCTATGCCGATGGCCGCAAAGTCGCGCTCGAGGACGACCCGTTGCTGCAACTCGCGGCGACCCGCGCGCGCTTCATGGAACTGGCGATCGAGCGTCTACCCGAGGCGGCCCGCGACGAAGCCGACGCGGCGTTTCTGACCGGCGTGTTCTCGTTCGTCGACGCGGTGTTCGGCGGCTCGCTCGAAAACACGTTGAACGTGCTGACGCTGTCGCGTCCGATCCAGGCCGCGATCCTGCGTCGCGACGGCGTGCTGGGCGGACTGCTGAGCGTGGTCGAGGCGCTGGAGCGCGCGGAGTGGGAGAAGGTCGCCGCGTTGTGCGAACGCCTGCAGCCGTTGACGCTGGAAGAGGTCGCGCAATTGGGGTTGGCCGCGGGCGCGTGGGCGGGCGTCGCGGACCGCAGCGCGGAAGGGTTGGAAAGGATCGAGGATTGAGAGGCGAGCGCCGGTTGCGACGGTGCAGCTCGCAGCCGGCGCCCCGTCATGGACCGCATGGCTCGCATGCGCGGCGCCCGCGAGGCTGAGCCAGTCTCGAACAGCGTTGAAGCAGGGCAGATACTAAATCGGTGAGAGTGAAGCCGAAGCACTGTGATCAACGATCACGCCATGTCCTCACATCGTCTCCATTTCCCGCATCTGCCCCAAGCCGAAAAAACGGCCTAGCTCCTTCGCCAACTCGTTCAACACGCTCATCTCCTTCTGCGAGATGCGGCGCGGCTCCTGACTATGGGACCAGTCGCCGTATAACAGCGCCACCGTCTGGTCGCTCTCATCGACGACCGGCAGCAGCACGAAGGCGCGGGTGTCGTCGAATGAGCGGCGGAACCATTCCGGTAATCGCGCGACCATTTTCGGGTCGCGCGCGTTCTCGATGAAGATGCCCACCGAATTGGCGATGGCCAGATGGAATACATCGGGCTCGAACGCGCTGTTGAAGGTGAGCTTCGGCAGCGCCGCGTCGATCTTCGGACCAAGGCCGAGCCGCGCCTTGAAGGTGCCGTTGCTGTGCTTGACGAACACCACCGTGCGTGCAAAGCCGAGGCCGGCCAGCACGGTTTCCGCGGCCATCGCGAGGGCCGGCGCGAGCGGGCTGCCGTCGGGCAGGCCGCGCAGATCCTTGACGCCCACCGCGATGCGCGCCTCGGGGTCGAGCGCCTCGCGCGCGATCGCATCCGCATTCGCGCGCAGCTCGACGATCTCGGCCATCACGCCGTCGCCGCCTTCCTCGCGGGCCAGCGCGACGCTCATCTCGAGCAGCACCTCGGGGTCCGTATTCAACGCGCTGCTATATTCCTGCGCGAGTTCGGCGATGCGCGCCTCGCGTTCCCAGTCAGGCATGTTCTGCTGGGTCAGCACGTCGGCGACCGCCGTCGAGTAATTGGTGATCGCGCGCAGCCACTGCACCTGGCGCGGCTGTTCCACGTCCTGCGGATCGAACTCGCCCATGCCCGAGCGGATCATGTCGGGCAGACGCCAACGCACGGCGGCTTCGGCGCCGATCTCGTCGAAAGTCACGCCGAGCACCAGCACGCACGCATCGCCTTCGAGCGTGCCGTCGTCGATATGCCGGCGAATCTGATCCCACTCGGCGTCCAGATAGAACACCACCAGCAGCTTGCCGATCTGCCGCATCAGCGTGCAGACCACCGCTTCCTCGCCGGCGCGCAGATCGCCGCGCTCGGTCAGCTTGCGCGCGACGCAGCCCGACAGCAGCGTGCGGTTCAATTCGAGTTTGGCGTCGATGCGGCGCGGCGCGCTGTGATGAAAGTGATCGACGATCTTCAGGCCGACGACGAGATGGCCGACCGCGTCCATGCCAAGCACCATCAATGCGCGCGACACGGTCGTGATATTGCCGCCGAACGCCATGTACATGGCCGAGTTTGCGAGCCGCAGCACTTTTTGCGTCAATGCGAAGTCCGACAGCACCACTTGCACGAGGCCCGTGAAGTCGAGGTCGTCATTGTTCATCGCCGCCATGGTGGTGCGCAGCGACTGCGACAGCATAGGGAAATCGCCGCGCTCGCTCATTCGCGTCCAGAGCCGGTCGAGCACTGCCGCCTTTACCATGTGAGTCCCGCAAAAACCATACACGTTCCAATGATTGCCACGCCGGCTCGCCACCGGCTTGTTCCGCTGCGTAAGCGCTGCGCCCGCATGGCTAGGCGCAGTGCAAGTGAAGCGTGCGCGCTTCGAAACGCTGCGCGAGTTCTTCGGAAGGCAGCGCCTTGCAGACGAGCCATCCCTGAATATGATCGCATCCCATCTCGGTGAGCAGCGTGCGCTGCGCTTCCGTTTCGACGCCCTCGGCTACCAGCTCGAGATCGAGTGTCTGCGCGAGTCCGACGACCGCGCTAACGATTGCCTGATCGTTTCGCGAGGTTAGCAGATTCTCGACAAAACTCCGGTCGATCTTGAGCTTGGCGAGCGGAAATCGTTGCAGGTAAGCCAGGCTCGAATAACCGGTGCCGAAATCGTCGACGGCAAAGCGGATGCCCATCGCGGTCAACTCTTCGAGCAGACCCTTTGCGTGGGCGGGGTCGTGCATCAGCAGGCTTTCGGTGATCTCGAACACGAGGCGGCGCGGATCGATGCCGGTCAGTTCGATCGCCTCGTGCACCGAGTCCTTGAAGCGCGGGTCGCGGAACTGCTGCGGCGACACGTTCACGGCCACGTATTGCAGCGAGATGCCCTTGGCGTCCCACTGGATCAACTGCATGCATGCGACCTTCAACACCCAGTTGCCGAGGAAGTTGATCAGCCCGATCGACTCCGCGAGCGGAATGAACATCGACGGCGGCACGAGCCCATGCACCGGATGCGCCCAGCGGATCAGCGCCTCGACGCCGACCACGCCGTGCGTGCGGCTGCTGGTGATCGGCTGGAAGTGCAGCGAGAACTCGCCGTTGCGCACGCCGTCGTACAGATCGGCTTCGAGCTTCAGGCGTTCGGCGTCGGCGGGGTTGTCGTCCGGCACGTAGAACGCCAGCGTGTTGCCGCCGGCCGCCTTGGCTTGCAGCAATGCATGGTCGGCCCAGCGCAGCAGGTGGGTGTCGTGCGCGGCGGTGTCGTTGGCATGGCGCACGTCGGGATAGAGCGCGATGCCGATGCTCGCCGACAGATGCACCTGCTGGCCCTTGAACACATACGGCTGCTGGATCGCGGTCAACAGGCGCCGCGCCAGCGCTTCGGCGGTGGCGGCCGCGTCGGTGCGGCTGGCGGCGGGCTTCACGAGGATCGCGAACTCGTCGCTCGCCACGCGCGCCACGGTTTCGCTCGGACTCGTCATGTTCAAGAGACGCCGCGACGTGTCGCGCAGCATCTCGTCGCCGGCGTCGTAACCGAGCGCGCGGTTCACGCGCTGATAGTCGTCGAGGTCGAGCAGCAACAGTGCAGCCGGCGTGCCGTGGGCGTCGGCCTGCTGCTGGGCGTCGATCAGCGCGGGCAGCAGCGCCGACTGGTTGGCGAGATTGGTCAGGCGATCCAGATGCAGCGCCTGGGTCAGGCGCTCCTCAGTGGCGCGCCATGCCGACACGTCGAAGCCGGCGATCGCATAGCCGTCGATGCCGTCGTGGCTGCTGCGCACCACGCGCAGTTCGACGGTGATGGGATAGGTCAGCGACTTGATCAGGCCGAGCGTCGCCTTCTCGACGTTGCCCGTGCTGGACGCGCGCGCCAGCAGCGCGTCGAGGCGTGGCACGTCGGCGGGCGCGACGAGGTCGTGCAGCGCGATCGTCTCCAGATACTCGCGGTGGTAGCCGATGAAGCGCAGGCTCGCGTCGGACACATAGAGGAAGCGCAGCGCGGCATCGACGTGCGCCAGCAGGTCGACGGCGCCGACCACCTGTTCCAGTTGCGCAGCGCGGCTCGCGCCGGTCTGCCGAGTGCCGTCCACGCGCCGGCCGAACGCACGAAGCCGGTCCATGACCGTGCGCAAGGAGCCCCGGCGGGGCGCGGTGATCCTGTTCGCTTCCATGTTTGTCGCTGGCAACCTGTGTTCGTCTGGCTGGCGGGGCGGTCTCTGACTCCGCCGTTCGGGCGGTCAAGAGGTATCAGGCCGCCCCATCAGAACGAGATAACGACCTGCGTCAGGAAATCTTTAGCGGCTGCAGCAAAAAACAACTGTAAGGATGCGCGCGCGAAGAACCTGGATGCGCGCCAGCGACGGCGCGGGCGCAATTCGGTTAAAGTGGCGGCGCTTCATGTCGTTAATAGGGCAACCCTTGTTGTGCAGCGCCGGCCGTGACGTCGCTGCTGCCTAGCCTTTCCGAACACTTGCACCGATGATCCATGTCCGAACGTCATTTTGCCAGGACCCATGCCCGGCGCGTCGAGGTGCTTGACTCATCCGCCGGGGCCGCCGACGCAGCGTCCGCCGCGCAGTTCGTCTATCTGGGCCGCCAGCCGATTCTCGATCGCGACGGCGCGCTCAATGCCTATGAGCTGCTGTTCAGAGCCGGTGCGCATAACTACGCCGAGATCAACTGCGACACCCAGGCCACCGCGCAGGTCGTCGCGCATACGATCGGCGGGATCGGTGTGGCGGCGGTGCTGGGGCATCACCGCGGCTTCGTCAACATCGACCGCGCGCTGCTGTTCAACGACATCGTCCATCTGATGCCGCCCGAGCGCTTCGTGCTCGAGATCCTCGAAACCGTCACGTTCGACGCGCCACTGACGCGCCGCCTCAGCGAGTTGCGCCGCGCCTGCTTCCAGGTCGCGCTCGACGATGTCAGCGAACTGTCGGACGAGCTGATTCACGTGCTGCCGTACACCGACATCGTCAAGGTCGACTTTTTGCAGGCCAGGCGCGGCGCGCTCGCCGACCTGGCCGCTATCGTGCGCAGCCACGGCAAGACCTTGCTTGCCGAGAAAGTCGAGACGCACGCGGACTTCATGCTCGCGCGCGAACTCGGCTTCGATCTGTTCCAGGGCTACTTCTTCGCGCGGCCTCAGGTGCTGGCCGCGCCGCGCAGCCGCTCGCTGCGGCCGGGGCTGCTGCGGCTGCTCGCGTTGCTCTCGCGCGATGCCGGCATCGGCGAACTCGAAGCCGAGCTGAAGCTGAACCCGAGCGTGGTGGTGCAGCTGCTGCGGCTCGTCAATTCGAGCGCGTTCGGGCTGGGTCGCAATATTGCGTCGCTGCGCGAGGCGATCATCGCCACTGGCACGCGGCAGATCGCTCGCTGGGCGCAACTGTTGCTGTACGCGGACAGCGGTGATCTGCCGTGGCGCGCCGATCCGCTCGTGCAACTGGCCGGCACGCGCTCGCGTTTCATGGAGCTGGCCGCGAACTGGCTGCGCCCGTCCGATGACGAATTTGCCGATGCCGCGTTCATGACGGGTATTTTTTCTCTGGTCCACGTAGTGCTCGACAGCACGCCGGGGGCGGTGCTGGAGAAACTCGGCCTCGCGCCGCACATTCGCGAAGCGATCGTCGCGCGCACGGGCGAACTCGGCGCATTGTTGCGTCTGGCCGAAGCGGCGGGCGAGGGCGGCGACGCCGCGTCGATTGCCGCCGCGCCCGATGCGCCGGCCGGCTTTGCGGCGCTCACGCCGAATGTGTTGTCGGAGCTGAATCTGTCCGCCGCGGCGTGGTTCGGCGCGCATGTCGAGGAAACGGCCGTCTGAGCCGGGCGCCCCGCGCCGTGGGTCTTCGGGCAGCCTCGTGCGCAGTGCGTGCGTCCGTGATTCAATAGAGAGTGCAGCAAGGAGCGGGGTTGCGTCGAACGCCGCCACGCCCCAGTCATTTGACCACGCGTATTCGACAAAGCGCGCACTCGCGCGAGGAGGAGTACATGCAGAGACGATTTCTATCGATGGCGCTGGCCGCCGTCATGTCGGCCGGCTTCGCAGTCTATTCGCTGAGCGCGTCCGCGACGCTCAAGCCGGGCGACGACGCGCCGCCGTTTACCGCGCAGGCGTCGCTCGGCGGCAAGACCTACACCTATTCGCTCGCCGACGAGTTGAAGAAAGGGCCGGTGGTGCTGTACTTCTATCCGGCCGCCTTCACCAAGGGCTGCACGATCGAAGCGCACGAGTTTGCCGATGCCGTCGACGAATACAAGAAATACGGCGCGACGGTGATCGGTGTATCGCACGACAACATCGACACCTTGACGAAGTTTTCGGTCAGCGAATGCCGCAGCAAATTCCCGGTTGCAGCGGACGCCGATTCGAAAGTGATCGGCGCTTATGACGCGGGCATGCCGATGCGTAGCTCGATGGCCAATCGCGTGTCGTATGTGATCGCGCCGGACGGCAAGATCATCTACGAATACACGAGCCTGTCGCCGGAAAAGCACGTCGAGAACACGTTGAAAGCAGTGAAGGATTGGGCTGCAACGCACAAGTAGCCGTAACGCCGGGCTCGATTGCGGCGGCGCGTTTTTCGCAATGGTTCTTTGCGCCGAGAATGCGGCATCGCTCATGCTAGGCTAGGTTCTCTTTTTTTGGGGTGAGCTGGCGATGCCGATTGTCGTTGCGTTGATTGCGCTGATCGCGCTGGTGTACGGTGCGGTGCGGGCGTTCCATGCGTTGCAGGCGGCGTTCGGGCTGACCGTTGCGGTCGGCGTGGCCGTGCTGGTGGTGGCGCTGCTGATTGCCGCCGCGGCGTATTGGTGGCGACGCCGCCGGGAAGTCGCATCGAACGTTCGCGATGGCGACTGGACGCATGAGCTCAAAGGCAGTTGGGGTTCGGTGCGGCTCGCGGCCGGCAAGCGGCTGTGCGAGATTCACGTCGGCGAAGAGCGGGGCGCTTATATCTTTGCCGATTTGCTGGGCGCTGAGGTCCAGGGGCACGATGCTCTATCGCAGGTGGCTTTGAAGGTCAAAGATCCCAGGCATGGCGATTGGCTCGTGCCGATGTCGGGCGAGCGGCAGGCGAAGCAATGGCAGCGGATTTTTTTGCTGGCGAGGGAGCAGAAGCTTTGAGCGCTCTTTGCCGCTGAGCACGCCGTGGGTGGTGCGCATCAAACAAACGCACAACCCACGGCGCAACGGCGCGACGCTATCTACTACGCAGACGGCGCTACACCGCTGCTACGCGCCTTCCTTGACTCCCACCGCACCCGGATCCGATCCATATACAGATACACCACCGGCGTGGTGTACAGCGTGAGCATCTGACTGACGATCAGGCCGCCGACGATCGCGATCCCCAGCGGCGCGCGCAGCTCCGCGCCTTCGCCGCGTCCGAACGCGAGCGGCAACGCGCCGAGCAGCGCCGCGAAGGTGGTCATCATGATCGGCCGGAAGCGCAGCAGACAGGCCTGGAAAATCGCGTCGCGCGACGACATGCCCTGCCGCGACGCTTCGATCGCGAAGTCCACCATCATGATCGCGTTCTTCTTCACGATGCCGATCAGCAGGATCACGCCGATCAGCGCGATGATGCTGAACTCCGTCTTGAACAGCAGCAGCGCGAGCAATGCCCCCACGCCCGCCGAAGGCAGCGTCGACAGAATCGTCAGCGGGTGGATATAGCTCTCGTACAGCATCCCCAGCACGATATACACCGCTGCGAGCGCGGCCAGAATCAGGATCGGCTGGTCGGACATCGACTGCTGGAACGCCTGCGCCGTGCCCTGGAAGCTGCCGTGGATCGTGCCCGGCATGCCGATCTGCGCCATCGTGTCGTAGATCACCTGGGTCGCGGTCGACAGGGACACGCCCGGCGGCAGATTGAACGAAATCGTCGAGGCCACGAACTGGCTCTGGTGATTCACCGATAGCGGCGTGGTCCCCGGCGCGAAGCTCGCGATCGCCGACAACGGCACCATGGTCTCCTTCGAGGTTGACACCGCCGCGCCCGACGACGCGCTTGATTTGCCGCTCGCCGCAATTGAGTTGATCGCCTGGTTGCGCGCGGAGTCGGCGGCGATGCTCGCCGCGCTCGACGCGGTGGTGCCCGCAGCACCGCCGGTGGCCGCGCTGGTGGTGGCGGTGGTCTTCTCGGTTTCCTTCGACGTGACCGTGCCCGCCGGCGCATTGGTGGTCTGCGCGCCGCTCGCGCTGCCGCCCGACGTGCTGATGAAGAGCAGCTTGAGCATCTCCGGGCTCTGCCAGTACTGCGGCGCGACTTCCATCACGACGTGATACTGGTTCAGCGGGTTGTAGATGGTCGACACCTGGCGCTGGCCGAACGCGTCGTACAAGGTGTTGTCGATCTGCGCCGGCTTGATGCCGAAGCGTGACGCGGTGGCGCGGTCGATCGTCACCATCGCTTCGAGGCCGCCTTGCTGCTGGTCGGAGTTCACGTCCGCGAGTTCCTTGCGAGCCTGCAGCGCCTCGGTGAGCTTGGGCCCCCACAGGTACAGGTCGGGCGTCGAATCGGCCAGCAGCGTGAACTGGTATTGCGCGTTCGATTGCCGTCCGCCGACGCGGATGTCCTGCACCGCCTGCAGGAAGGTGCGGGCGCCCGCCACGTCGCCGAGCGGCGCGCGCAATTGCTGGATCACCTGATCGGCGGAGAGCGTGCGTTCGCTCTTCGATTTCAGCGACACGAACATGAAGCCCGAGTTGGTCTGCCGCCCGCCGGTGAAGCCGACCACGCTTTCCACCGCCGGGTTCTTGCCGACGATGTCCATCATCTGCGCGAACTTGCCCTTCATCGCCTGGAATGACGTGCTCTGGTCGGCCTGAATGCCGCCGATCAGCCGCCCGGTGTCCTGCTGCGGAAAGAAGCCCTTCGGCACGACGATGTAGAGCCAGATGTTCAGGCCGATCGTCAGCAGCAGGACCGTGACGATCAGGCGCGGATGCAGCAGCGCCCAGCCGAGCGTGCGCTCGTAGCCGCGCTGCATCGACGTGAAGCCGCTTTCGAGCCAGCGCCCGAAACGGCCTTCTTCCTTCTTCTGGTGCGACTCGCGCAACAGGCGCGAGCACATCATCGGCGTGAGCGTGAGCGAGACGACCAGCGACACGGCGATCGCGAGCGACAGCGTCAGCGCGAACTCGCGGAACAGCCGGCCGACAATGCCGCCCATCAAAAGGATCGGCAGGAACACCGCGACCAGCGAGATGCTGATCGACATCACGGTGAAGCCGACTTCGCGCGCGCCGAGAAACGCGGCCTTCATGCGCGGCACGCCGTTCTCGATATGCCGGGAGATGTTCTCCAGCACCACGATCGCGTCGTCGACCACGAAGCCGGTCGCGATGGTCAACGCCATCAGCGACAGGTTGTCGATCGAAAAGCCCAGCAGGTACATCGCGCCGAACGTGCCGATGATCGAGATCGGCACGGCCACGCTCGGAATCAGCGTGGCGCGCCAGTTGCGCAGGAACAGGAACACCACCATCACCACCAGCACCACCGCGACCATCAGCGTGCGCTCGGTGTCGCGCAGCGACGCGCGGATCGTGGTGGAGCGGTCGGCGGTGGGCGAGATGTCGACGTCGGCGGGCAGCGACGCGTGCAGTTGCGGCAGCATCGCCGTCACGCGGTCGATGGTGTCGATGATGTTCGCGCCCGGCTGACGGTACAGAATCACCAGCACCGAACGCTTGCCGTTAAAGAGTCCCAGGTTGCGCAGATCCTCGACCGAATCGACCACCTCGGCTACATCTGAGAGCTTCACCGCCGCGCCGTTGCGGTACGCGATGACCAGATCCTTGTATTGCGCTGCTTTGGTTGCCTGGTCGTTGGTGTAGATCTGCACGCGGTTCGCGCCGAACTCGATCGAGCCCTTCGGGCTGTTTGCATTCGCTGCCGCGAGTGCCGCGCGCACGTCTTCGAGGCCGATGCCGTAGTGCGCGAGCGCATGCGGCTCCAGTTCGACGCGCACGGCCGGATTGGCCGAGCCGCTCACATCCACTTCGCCGACGCCATCCACCTGCGAGAGCGACTGCTGCAGCACGGTGGCCGCCGAGTCATACAGCTGGCCGGCGGTCAGCGTGTTCGACGTGAGCGCCAGAATCATGATCGGCGCGTCGGCGGGGTTGACCTTGTGGTACGTCGGGTTGCTGCGCAGGCTGGTCGGCAGGTCGGCGCGCGCGGCGTTGATCGCGGCCTGCACGTCGCGCGCGGCGCCGTCGATGTCGCGGTTCAGGCCGAACTGCATCGTGATCCGCGTCGAGCCGACCGAGCTCTGCGAGGTCATTTCGGTGACGTCGGCGATCGAGCCGAGATGCCTCTCGAGCGGACTTGCGACACTGGTGGCCACGGTCTCCGGGCTCGCGCCCGGCAACGTGGCCTGAATCGAAATGGTCGGGAAATCGACCTGCGGCAGCGGCGCGACCGGCAGCTTGGTGAACGCGAAAATACCGGCCAGTGCGATGCCGATCGCCAGCAGCGTGGTGGCGACCGGGCGCGAGATAAACGGACGCGACAGGTTCATCGCTCAAGTCCCCGCATCGGTGGCGGGCGGCGTCGTCGGTTTGCCGCGGTTGAAGCGCTCGCGCGCGCGGCGGCCGAGCGAATCGAACGCGAGGTAGATCACCGGCGTGGTGAACAGCGTCAGCAGCTGGCTGACGATCAGGCCGCCCGCGATCGCGATACCGAGCGGCCGGCGCAGCTCCGAACCGGCGCCGGTGCCGAGCATCAGCGGCAGTGCGCCGAGCAGCGCGGCGAGGGTGGTCATCAGGATCGGCCGGAAGCGCAGCAGACACGCCTGGTAGATCGCTTCGCGCGGCGGCTTGCCTTCCTCGCGCTCGGCGTACAGCGCGAAGTCGATCATCATGATCGCGTTCTTCTTCACGATACCGATCAGCAGCACGATGCCGATAATGCCGATGATGTCCAGATCATGCCCGGTGATTAGCAGCGCGAGCAGCGCGCCGACCCCGGCCGAAGGCAGCGTGGAGAGAATCGTGATCGGATGGATGAAGCTCTCGTACAGCACGCCGAGCACGATGTACATCGTGACGATGGCGGCGAGAATCAGGAACAGCTCGTTGGAAAGCGACGCCTGGAACGCGAGCGCCGCGCCCTGGTAGCGCGTCTGGAACGACGGCGGCAAGCCGATGTCCTTCTCGGCCTGGCTGATCGCCTTGACCGCCGCGCCGAGCGACGAGCCCGGTGCGAGGTTGAACGACACCGTGGTGGCCGGGAACTGGCTCAGATGCGTGACGAGCAGCGGCGCGGGCTGCTCGATGAACTTCGCGATCGCCGACAGCGGCACCTGGCCGCCCGTCGACGTGGAAGAGGGCAGGTAGATCGAGTTCAGCGAGTCGGTGTAGTGCTGCATCTCGGGCAAGGCTTCCAGAATCACGCGGTACTGGTTCGACTGCGTGAAGATGGTCGAGATGATGCGCTGGCCGTACGCGTCGTACAGTGCGCTGTCGATGGTGGCCGGCGTGATGCCGAAGCGCGACGCGGTGGCCCGGTCGATCTGGATGAACACCGAGCGGCCGTTATCCTGCAGGTCGGTCGCCACGTCCGCGAGTTCCGGCGCCTGCTTCAGGCGGTCGACGAGCTTCGGCACCCACGTCGTGAATTCGTTGATGTTCGCATCGGTCAGCATGAACTGGTACTGCGTCGGGCTCACGGTCGAGTCGATCGTCAGATCCTGCACCGGCTGCATGAACAGCGACGCGCCCGCGATATGCGCGACATCCTTCTGCAACTGGCGGATCACCTCGCTCGCGGTGTTGCTGCGGTCGTCGCGCGGCTTCAGGTTGATCAGCATGCGGCCGCTGTTCAGCGTGATGTTGCTGCCGTCAACGCCGATGAACGAGGTAAGGCTTTCAACATCCGGATTCTTCAGGATCTGCGCGGCGAGTTCCTGCTGGCGCTCGGCCATCGACGCATACGATACCGACTGCGGCGCCTGCGTGATCGCCTGGATCACGCCGGTATCCTGGACCGGGAAGAAGCCCTTCGGAATGTAGACGTACAGCAGGCCCGTCAGCACCAGCGTGAGCACGGCGACCACCAGCGTGGAACGCTGCCGGTTCAGCACCCATGTGAGCGCGACCGCATAGCGGGCGATCACCCAGTCGATGAAACGGTGCGCCTTCGCCTCGAAGCGGTGGCTCTCATGCGGCGGCGTGTGGCGCAGCAGTTTCGCGCACATCATCGGCACCAGCGTGAGCGACACGACCGCCGAAATCACGATGGTCACCGCGAGCGTGATCGCGAATTCGTGGAACAGCCGGCCGACCACGTCACCCATGAAGAGCAGCGGGATCAGCACGGCAATCAGCGACACCGTCAGCGAAATGATCGTGAAGCCGATCTGTTTCGAACCCTTCAGCGCCGCTTCGAGCGGCGGGTCGCCGTCCTCGACGTAGCGCGCGATGTTCTCGATCATCACGATCGCGTCGTCGACCACGAAGCCGGTCGCGATGGTCAGCGCCATCAGCGACAGGTTGTCGAGCGAGAAGCCGCACAGGTACATCACGGCGAGCGTGCCGATCAGCGACAGCGGCACCGACAAGCTCGGAATGATGGTCGCGTAGACGTTGGCGAGGAACAGGTACATCACCAGCACGACCAGCACCACCGACATCGCCAGTTCGAACTGCACGTCGCGAACCGACGCGCGGATCGTGGTGGTGCGGTCGGTGACGATCTGCACGTCGAGCGCGGCGGGCAGCGCCTGCTGCAATTGCGGCAGCAGCGCCTTGATGCTGTCCACCACCTGGATCACGTTGGCGCCCGGCTGGCGCTGCACGTTCAGGATGATCGCCGGCGTGTTGTCGACCCACGCGCCGAGCTTGGTGTTCTCCGCCCCCTGCACGATGTTCGCGACGTCGGTCAACATCACCGGACGGCCGTTCTTGTATGCGATCACCGCGCTCTTGTACTGGTCGGCGTCGGTCAGCTGGTCGTTCGAGTTGATCGTGTAGTTGCGCGTCGGACCGTCGAAGTTGCCCTTCGGCGTATTGACGTTCAGGTTCGAGATGGTGGTGCGCAGGTCGTCCAGATTCAGCCCGTACGCGGCGAGCGCGCGCGGGTTCGCCTGAATCCGCACCGCCGGGCGCTGGCCGCCCGACACGCTCACCAGACCCACGCCCGCGACCTGCGAGATTTTCTGCGCGAGACGCGTGTCGGCCATGTCCTGCACCTGGGTCATCGGCAGCGTCTTCGAGGTGATCGCGAGCGTGATGATCGGCGCGTCGGCCGGGTTGACCTTCGCGTAGATCGGCGGCGCGGGCAGGTCGGACGGCAGCAGATTGCCCGCCGCGTTGATCGCGGCCTGGACTTCCTGCTCGGCGATGTCGAGCGGCAGATCGAGGCTGAATTGCAGCGTGATGATCGAGGAGCCGGCCGAGCTTTGCGACGACATCTGATTCAACGACGGCATCTGTCCGAACTGCCGCTCGAGCGGCGCGGTCACGGACGAGGTCATCACTTCCGGGCTCGCGCCCGGATAAAAGGTCTGCACCTGGATCGTCGGAT
Organism: Paraburkholderia sp. RL18-085-BIA-A; assembly: GCF_046027075.1. Taxonomy (NCBI): domain Bacteria; kingdom Pseudomonadati; phylum Pseudomonadota; class Betaproteobacteria; order Burkholderiales; family Burkholderiaceae; genus Paraburkholderia; species Paraburkholderia sp. RL18-085-BIA-A. The sequence goes on from NZ_JARESU010000031.1 coordinate 79,542, forward strand.
AGTCGACCTGGGGCAGCGCGGACAGCGGCAGGAAGCGCAGCGCGACGAGGCCGACCAGCATGATCGCCGCCATCAGCAGCGCGGTGCCGACAGGACGCAGGATAAAAGCGCGGGATGGATTCATGCGATAAGTGCCGTGCCTTTATTGCGAAGCTTGCGACGCGTGTCTGCCGTGATGCGCGCGGGCGCCCGCTGCGCCTGATGCTCCCGACGCGGCGGCCGCGCCGCTCGCGCCATGCGCGCCGGAGGCGGCGCGCGGGCGGTCGGCCGGAATCGTGATTTTCGCGCCTTCGCGCAGCCGGTCCGAACCGTCGGTCACGACGCGCTCTCCGACCTGCAGGCCCGATTTGATGCTGGTACGCTCGCCGTCCACCGGGCCGGTCTTGACCGGGCGCACCGTCACCGTGTTGTCCGCCTTCACGACGTACACGAACTGGCCCATCGAGCCGTTGAGCACGGCCGTGGTCGGTACGATCACCGCGTCCTTGATGGTGTCGACGAGGAGGCGCGTATTCACGAACTGATTCGGGAACAGCTTGTTGTCGTTGTTCTGGAAGAGCGCGCGCAGCCGGACCGTGCCGGTGGTCGTGTCGATCTGGTTGTCCATCGTCTTCAGCGTGCCGGCTTCGAGCGACCGGGTGTTGCTGCGGTCGTACGCGGTGGCCGACAGTTGCTCGCCGTTCTGCGTGTGCTGGATGATCTGCTGCAGGTTGTCTTCCGAGGTGGTGAAGATCACGCTGATCGGCTGCAACTGCGTGATCACGACGATGCCCGTGGAGAGGCTCGACGTCACGTAGTTGCCGGGGTCGACCTGGCGCAGCCCGACGCGGCCCGACACCGGCGCGGTGATGCGCGCGTAGACGAGGTCGAGCTTGAAGCTGTCGACGTTCGCCTTGTCGGACTTCACGGTGCCTTCGTATTGGCGCACGAGCGACGCCTGCGTATCGACCTGCTGGCTCGCGATCGAGTCCTGCGCGAGCAGCGTCTGATAGCGCTTCAGGTCGAGGCGGGCGGTTTGCAGCAGCGCCTCGTCGCGCACCAGCGTGCCTTGCGCGTTCTCCAGCGAGATCTGGTATGGGCGCGGGTCGATCTGGGCCAGCACGTCGCCCTTCTTGACCATCTGGCCTTCCTTGAAATACACGTCTTGCAACACGCCGCTCAACTGCGGCAGCACAGTGACCGTGGCGAGGGGGGTGACCGTGCCTAGCGCGGTCAGCACCACCGGCATCTCACCTTGCGTGGCAGTTGCCACATGGACCGGTTGCGGCATGTTGGCCATGCCGCCGCGCCCGCCCCGGCCGCCGCTGCGGGCGCCCGACGCGCCGCTGGCTCCGCTCGCGCCACTGGCGCCGCCGCCGGGCCCGCCCCACGGATGCCAGCGCCACAGCACGACCCCGAGAATCACCAGCGCCGCGACGATCAGTGCGATATTGCGGCCGCGGTGCCGCTTGACCACGCCGGGGGCATGGTCTGGCGCGCCCGTCGGGGCGCCGCCGGAGGACGGTTGTGAAGCCGGAGCGGCAGGGCGTTGGGATTCCGGATGATTTTGTTGTTCGTCCATCGGTTCGGTCAGGTGGCTGGCTTGGATGTGAGCTGCTCGCGCGGTCGCGCCGTTACGAAAATTCGGCGGACCTGCGCGCGCGCGGCATGACAGGCGGTTTCGACAGCGGGTGCGCCGTGCTTGTTCAGCGCGATGCTACCCAGGGCGCAGGGCAGAGATGTTAACGCAATCCGGCATCATCATTGTTTTGCCGAGCCGCTTTCGATGCCGAATACGACTCGCCGGGCGAGCGCCCCGCGGCGGGAATGCATGATCCTACGTTGCGGGGTCTGTAACAGTCCACCCGCGTATTTTTCTTTTGATTACGAAGGTTACAGGCGTTCCGGGAAATGGCGCTGTCCGGCTCGCGGCGTGCCGCTGCCGCCTCAGGTGTCGAGGCGGCGCCCCGGCGTGCCGCCGATCTCGACGACGATCTTGCCGATGCACTCGAGCAGCGCGGGCGCTGCGCGCGAGATCAGCCAGTCGCGCGGGCACTGGTCTGCCGAGCCGCCGCAGTTGACTGCATAGCGCTCGCCCGACGGGCCGACGAAACCCAGCGCGATCGCGTTCAGGCCGTCGTGCCACTCGCCGGTGGCGATCGCGAAACCGCGCTCGACAGTCTCCTGCAGTGCGCTATCGAGGCGGCTGCCGATGTGGCCCCAGTCGTCGCCTTCGGCCACCTGCAAGCCGACCAGCAGCTTGTCGCGCTCCGGCTGCGTGAGCGCCGCGAGGTACGCGCGGCCCACCGCGGTGCGGCTCAGATTCATCCGCGAGCCGATTTCGAGGCGCGACACCAGCACTGCCGAGCGCGGCCGGATCGCGTCGATCACCACCATGTCGAGACGGTCGCGCACGGCCAGATGCACGGACAGCGCGGTGCGCTCGGCGAGTTCGATCAGAAACGGCCGGGCGCGCGCGCGGATGTCGAAATTGCGCAGAAAGCCGTTGCTCAACTCCAGCACCGATGAGGTCAGCACGAAGCGCTCGCTGTCAGGCAGGCGGAGCAGGAAGCCGGCGCCGACCAGCGTGGCGGTGATGCGCGAGACGGTCGGCTTGGGAATGCCGGTCAGTTCGGTGAGTTCGCGATTGCTGAGCGGCGAGTCGGCGGCCGCAACCGAGCGCAGCACGGTCAGGCCGCGCGCAAGCGCAGTGACTTCATCGCCCGAGCCGTCTTTGTCTTTGACCGGCTCGGCGGCGGTTCTGGAGGGTGAGAATCGGTTCATGTTTTTCTTGGAACTTTATTTCAATTTATGCGTTCGCAACCTGCTAAACAACCGAGTCGCGGGAAGGCGTCGGAGGCCCCCCGACCGGCTGTGCATTGAAACTTTCATAGAACACTCAATTGTATCGGGAGATTGTGCCGCGCCGAATGAAGCCTCTTTAGATTTTGCTTGACTTAGTCAGCATAACCATAAAAAATGGAATCCTATTTCGAAAGCCGATTTCAGACGGCGCATTTCCAGTTCTGAACTCGCCGCGATTCGCGCAGTGTCCGGCCCAGCGTCTTCTCACCGTTCATCGTCAGCTCGCATCGGGCATCGCAGCAGCGGCCCAACTTTCGAATATCGTCTCTCAGGTTCTAGCACGGCCCTCGGAATGGCTAGAACTTTTTAAGGCGTCACGGCAACGTGACGCCTTTTTTTTCGCCCGTATGGGCGCACAACAAAAGTCTGCGGCATTCATTAAACGCCCCCTTGCGTGCAACAAAGTCTGCAGGTTTCGTCTTTTTGCTGGTGCGCCGCAGTGATTCCGGGGCTGCGATGTCACCGTCGAGATCGATGCGCAGACCGCCCACCCGGGCGGGATTCCCCATTCAGAATTTACTTGATTTAATCCTTGGCGGACTTTCTTGCTGGCATCAAACCAGCAGTTGCCAGGTTTCAACGCCGACCACGCGCGCCAGTGCGTCCAGAGTGTCGAGCGTTGCGGTGACCGTCTTGCTTTCAATCTTGAAAACATAGACGGGCCCGAGAACGGCCGGGATTGCAGCTTGTTCTTGGGTCAGGCTAAGCCGAAGCCGAAGCCGAAGTCGTTTCAGATTTTGCGCTGCTGAGTCGCCAAGCGGTCGTTCGACGAAGTCCGTAGAAAAACTTGACCCAATCGCTACGAAATCAATTCGGTCAAGGAATCTGGTGCCCAGTCGGCGACCAGCAACGGCCTGATGTACTTCATACGGAAGGAGGAAGGACATGAAGCTTTGCAACCTGCCTTCCTGGATGGCCACCTCGTTTGCGGCGCACCGGCGACCTTCTCAGAACAGGTACATACCAGCCACAAAAATCACGCCTGAAAACAGAAGCGCCGTTACGCAGTAGCCCATGATGTCCCGAACGCCCAAACCGGCGATAGCAAGCGCAGGCAGCGCCCAGAACGGCTGCGCCATATTCGTCCACGCTTCGCCATAAGCAATTGCCATCGCGGACTTGCCGAGGTCCGCGCCGAGCGCTTGCGCCGCCGGCATGACGAACGGTCCCTGCACTACCCAATGACCGCCGCCTGATGGCACTGCGAAATTGATTAGTGCCGAGCTCAGGAACGCTAGAAGCGGAAATGTGTGGACGTTCGCGATGTCGACAAACCACTTCGTGATTACGCCGGCCAGTCCCGAATGGTCCATGAGGGCCTGAATACCCGCGTAGAAGGGGAACTGAATCATGATGGAGGACGCGCCCTTCGCCGCGCCAGCTACAGCGCGCGCGTATGCCATCGGCGTCTTGTGAAGCACGATACCTGCCGCGAGAAACACGAGGTTGACGGTATCGATATCAAGTACGAAGCCTTTCTTGACGAAACGGATTACCAGAAACGCGGCGCACAGTGCGGCCACGAGGAACGCTAATACACGGCTTTCCTCCATCCGCTCGGCCATCGTTGCGTTAGGAGAAAGCTTGCGTTCGACGCTCGGTGGGTCCTGCAAAAGGGCGGGGTCAACTGTGACGACATCCTCAGGTTTCGGCATCATGAGTCTCGCCAGAATTGGCAAAAGAATGATGAGGCCGATGGTAATAAACGCGTTGTAGCCAGTGAAAATTGTGTGGGAAACCGGAATCAGCCCGACTGTCTTCTCCATGGGATTGCCCTTGGTAGCCGCCACGAGCGGGACCGACCCGGACAAGCCACCGTGCCACGTCAGGAACCCCATGTAGGCGCTTGCGACGAGGAGGCGGTAGTCCGTTCCCGGAACGCGTCGAGCGACCTCACGAGCAAGCATCGCACCAAGGACCAGACCGAATCCCCAGTTGATGGCGCAGGCAACCCCGCCTACGAACGCCACCAGCATCACGCCTTGGCCAGGTGTACGCGCGGAGCTCGCCAAAGCAACCAGCATTCGCTTGACCGGGCCCGAACTCGCCAACGCGTGACCGGTCACAAGAATCATCGCCATCTGCATCGAGAATGCGAGCAGGTTCCAGAAGCCAGAGCCCCATAGCATCACGAGGTCGGCTGGAGGCTTCGGCGTCAAGCCAAGCGCGAGCGCGAAGGTCACGACGGTCAGGAGGATGGCAAAAATCAGGGGGTCCGGCAAAATCCGGTGCACCACCTGAGTAAAAAAGGCGGAAATGCGCTGAATCAACTGTCTACTCCTCGTCACCAAAGATGAAACCGACCTACGGTCATTGTTATGGGCGGTAAGCCGCGCGGCGGCGATTCTTGCACACAACGAGAAATCCTGCAGCGACGAGCGCCACGACTTTGCAGTGGGTAAAGACAGGATTGATTGATAGGGCTGCCCTCGGCGGAATTCGTGTTTTGGACAGGCAGACGGGGTAATCGTGAACCGTCGAAGCAACGACCAGGACAAGCCGAGCTCGCGCAGGCGAGTACGCCTCGCAGACGCGACGGCGTCGTCCCGATCGTCACTATCAGCGGCGACTCAGAGCAAACTCATTGACTCACTTCTGATAACCGCGCTGTGAATTGCCGGATTTGCAGACGTTTGGTTCGTCGAAGGCCGGGCGTACCGGGATGACGTCGTACACGAGCACGGTCGTGAACTTCCGCTCTGGACTATCGACATCCAAAACAACTGTATGAGCGCGCTGGCCGCTCCCGCAGGGTTACGCCACTGATACCGGCATCTTCGTCGTCGCGCACGATGCGGATGTGATGGCCTCCCCTATAGTCCGCAATAGCCTGTCTTTGAAAAACCGGAGAGTATTCGTGATGGTCTGTCGACATACAAATGTACTGCGCGGCACGGACGAGGACATCGGCGTGAGGGGGTTGCCGCGCGACTACAACGAGCAGATCATCCCGGACGCGCTTGAAATCAGTTATTCGTGCGGTCAAAGTTGACATGAACGACTTGTAGCCGAGCGAACCGGCGATGACACTTCGCTGCGCTTTCATCTGCCGACGCGATGAGGCGCTAGACTGCGCCTACGGCGACGCACGCGTGTAGCATTGGTGAGAGTCGTGATAACTGTCACCCCGCTGTGCCTGGCAATAACCAGGATGTGGGACCAACAGGGGAAAGCGTGGCCATATGCAATCGTGGCCGGTTCATTGCCGGAGACGACTTCAGCGAAGCGAGCCAGTGTTGGCCGCACATCAACATGTGGTGTGACATGTAAATTCGCCGGCAGTCCGACCAGGCAATTCATCGGTCCCGTAGCATTGTCTCCGCTAGCCTTGATTTGCGGCATTGCTCGAATCGTCTCTACATACTGATGCCTCGCTCAACCTCCCTTTCAGACGTCATTACTCTCGCCGAGGTCCAGTCGCTGGCGGACCCGAAGACCTTTGCTCGGGGCAAAGCCTATTTCCACGACGGCGTGCTGTCGCGCCTTGAGGAGCATGACGGTGTGCTTCGCACCAGTGTGCGCGGCACGCATCGGTACAGCGTCGAACTTGGCGTAGGCGACGGCGGAGAACTGACGTACGAATGCAACTGCCCCGTCGGCGACGACGGCATCTTCTGCAAGCATGTCGTTGCGGTCGCGCTTTCATGGCTCGAAAACTCGGGTGAGGAAGTGTTTCATGTTGACGAAGCGGAGCCCGCAATGCCGCGCAAGAAGCGAAAGACGTACGAAGAGCAAATCCGCGCTGCGGATGCGGCTGGAGCGGGCGATGGAGGGGCTCGCCGAGCGGGAAAGTGAGGCCGCATGGGATGCGTTCTGCGGAGGTCCAGTGGCGACAAGCATGTGGGCGACGGTGGCGGCAGTTCGAGGCAAGACGCATCCGCGCGATGCGATTGCGCTGTATCACCGACTGCTGCCGATTGCGGCCGAAATCGGAACGCGCAATGCCCGATATGACGAAGCGTTCGGCATAGTGCGGACAATCGGAACGTTGCGGGCAGGGCTGAAGGAGCACGCACAGTTCGTTGATGAGCTCGAGACCATTCGCCAGACGTATCGCGCCAAGCGCAACTTTATGAAATTGTTGGCAGCGCTGGGTTAGCGATACGTCGTGACAGGCGATAGCACGTAGGAGTTCCACTGTGGTCAGCAAATCTCACGGCGCCTTGGCAGGCTTCGCCATATTGTCCGCCGGCAGCATGCCCGGCAACGCCTCTACAAAGAAATCTGCTTGCAATGCAGCCCCAGCCTGCACGTCGTACTGCGCAAAGTCGCGGACACCGGCTGCCAGCAGAACCTCGTCGTCGAGGAAGAAGTTTCCCGAACACTCCCTGGCTGGCCGCGTCAGGATATAGTGGGCCGCGTCGGCGACTATCTCAGGCTTGCGACACGCTGCAATCATTTCCTTTCCGCCAATCTCATTTCGTACAGCGGCGGTCGCGATAGCTGTTCGGGGCCATAATGAATTGACGGCGATACCACGGTCTTTAAACTCGCCGGCAAGAGCCAGCGTGAATAGGCTCATCGTGTATTTTGCGATGGTGTACGCCGGAAAATCCTTAAACCACTTCGGGTCGCACACCAGTGGCGGTGACAGAGTGAGGATGTGCGGGTTCGACGAATTGAGGAGGTGAGGCAGGCACGCCTGCGCGCACACAAACGTGCCTCTGCCGTTGACCCCATGCATCAGGTCGTACCGTTTGACGGGTGTGTCAAGCGTGCCAGTCAGTCGAATGGCGCTGGCGTTGTTCACGAGGATATCGATGCCACCGAACACACCAACGGTCTCGGCAACTGCCGCTTTCACGCGTTCTTCGTCGCGGATATCCACAACAAGCGGGAGCGCCTTGCCGCCAGCCGCTTCAACCGCTGCAGCCGCCGTATGAATCGTACCCTCGAGACGCGGGTCTGGGTCGGCGGTCTTTGCGGCAATCACGACATTCGCGCCGTCGCGTGCGGCTCTGAGTGCAATCGCGAGTCCGATGCCGCGACTGCCGCCGGACATGAATAGTGTCTTGCCAGCAAGGCTCATGGTCGTCTCCTGATGATGTACAGCAGCATACGCTTCTGCCGTCATTGGTGCGCTGGGAACAGTGCGCAAACCTCCTCCAGCATCGGGATACCCGCGAACCCGCGATGCGCGGTAGGGAGCGCCATTGTTTGGCCTTTTGCAATTGTGATTTCACCCTATCGGCCTAGATAAAAGATAGGCGCCACCTAAACTAGCTTTTGTCAGCGGCGCGAGTCTTGCTCGATTTGCGCGGCTCTTAAAATCGGATTGGAGAGTCATCGTGAAAAACAAACTTCTTGCAGCCCTGCTCATCGCAGCTACCGCCTCTATCGCTGCACCTGCGTTTGCCAGCGGCTACGGCCCCGCACCTTTCTATCGCCCGTCGGTGGGTGCCCCTGCGTCGCAACGCGGCCAGAGCGCGCAAACAGTCGCAGCGGCACGCAACGACGCGGTCGGCTCCGTTAAGGAATCGTACGGTGGCGTAGTTGCGTCGTCTTCGGAATCTGGTAGCCGTCAACCTGCCGAGTCCGCTGGGCGTCTGTACGCAGGCCACTAATCTGAAGGTCATTCGCTGACCGAGGTTGTCGCGAGGTGTCGAAATGCTGAAGATTGTTGAAGGTGCTGTGTTCCTGGGTGCGCTAATGCTCTATCTGGCGCCCTCAATCATCGCGGACGCCAGAGAACGCGAAGACGCCTTTGCGGTGACCATGGTAAATATCTTGCTCGGATGGACGGTCATCGGTTGGTTCGCCGCGCTGGTGTGGGCGCGGCATCCCGTTAGCGACCGCCGTATGAGGCACTTCGCGAGGCGGGCACAGCGCGCGGTTGCACGAGTCACGATTGATGGAATCATTGCGCGAGCGGAAAGTCGTGCTAGCTCAATCCCTGCGTTCAACCCGCGCTTGGTGCCGTTAGTCGCGCGCATTGCAGCAAGCAGTCGTTACCAAAAAAGAGGTTAGTCGGTGCTGCGGGCCAAGCGTGAATGGACGGACTTGACATTCGAGAGCCGGACGCCGTACCAAGTCCCGCTTTCAGATTTGTTTACCTGATTGGCCGTAGCGGCAAAGCTCTAGCCAATTGAAGAGTTTTTCTGGAGGTTGAAATGGAAATGCCAGCTACCGAGGAGCAAATTCGTACTCTCGCGTTTTATCTTTGGGAGAAAGATGGAAGTCCGGACGGACGTTCCCAGGAATATTGGGAGAGGGCGCGGCAGCGGTTAGGCGCGGATGGCTCGCTAGCAGAATCGGATTCGGAATCTAGCTTGGTGTGACTAGAGTTCCTAAAAGAAGATCCCGCACAAAAATCCGAAGAGCTATTCGGCTCTTGGGAAATTTTAGATTCCAACCTGACTAATGCCATTAGATAGATATGTCTCTAACTTCTTCTTCAATCGAGGAGTCTGTTAGACAGATAAAACCATAAGTTCAAAGGGACTCTTTTGCATGAAGTCTCCGCATCGGTAGAGGTCTTTCGTGCGCACTCGTCAGCATGAAGCGATACGCGTCAAAGATGCCGGCGTTAGGAAACCGCCAGGTAGCCGGAGCGTTAGCCGATTCGGTTCTGATTATTCGTGGCCGTCAATCCACGCGCGTGCCGAAGCAAGGCCAGCGACGTGGGCATCTTTGTCAGACTCAAAGTACCCAAGAACGCTTGAGGCTTCTGCGAATCTCATGCTTTTTGTGATTGTTCCGCTGCCAGCATATCGCTCCGGTTGCAGAATATCGGCATGCGCACGGATTGCATGTCCCGACGTGTTAGAGCCGTTGTAGCTCTCAGACTCCATCAGCAGGCCATCTCGACAGTCGCGTTGCGCAAGTCAACGCGAAGCACATTGCCCTCGGTATTTCCCGCGGAATTTCCGGTATATCTGGCTCATTCGCCGGAACGGCTTCCGGGATGTGGGCGACCGCACTCGCCTCAGGCGAATTCCAAACCCTGGGAATAGCTGCCAGCCGCGATAGCAGCCGGCGCGAGCGTCGCCGTCAGCAACGCAAGTCCAATTCTGTTCACATTTCCACTGCACCCTCAACTCCTGCTTACCTCAAATTGGCGAGAACTGCTTCTTCTAGTGCCGGGAGAGATACGAGACTATTAAGCATGAGATGGATTTCTGGGAGAGAAATCGTGGAACTTTTCCGCATGGTTTGCATGGTGTTGGCCAGCTTTTTTGGAGTGCGCAAACGCGCTGCTCATGAGGCGGATCTGGCGAATGTCAACATGGTGCTGCTGCCGTTTGTCGCAGTCGCGCTCGCCCTGATGATTGGCTTGCTCATCTTTGGAGCCGTACATCTGATTGCCGACGTCACAAGTTCGGCACAAGGATTCTGATTGCAAGCGCGTTCGTGCAGGCGGATTGGATAAGGCAAAAGTGCCGCAGAGCGCTTCGTGACGCAGACTCGACGGTTGAAGCTGCACTGGTGGCACTAGCCGTGAATAGAAGGGTCGTCGAGGATCTGGGCGAGTGCGCGAACCGCGTTTTCGAAGCGATTGTCCCAAGGATGGCCGAAATTGAGCCGGATACAGTCCTGGAACCCGTGCGTAGCTGAAAAAATCGGCCCCGGAGCGATGCTGATACCGCGCGCGCTGGCCAACCCATGAAGCTCCATGGCTTTGACGGACTGCGGGAGCTGTAGCCACAGCAGGTAGCCACCAGTCGGACGCACCCACCTAACGGTACTTGGCAGCCACTTATGCAGTGCCGTCTCCATTTGCTCGAGCTGCGACTGAAGCGACGAACGCAGTGAGCGCAAGTGTTTGTCGTATCCTCCGTGCTGCAGATAGTCGGCAATGCCTGCTTGCGCGGGAATGCACGCAGAAAGTGTGGTCATCAGCTTCAACCGTCGGACTTTGTCAGCGAATCGGCCAGGCGCCGTCCACCCGATTCGGTAGCCGGGCGCGAGTGTTTTTGAAAATGAACTGCAGTGCATGACAAGCCCCTGCGTATCGAACGCTTTGGCCGGCAGCGGACGGTCACGGCTGAAATGAAGCTCCTGATAGACGTCGTCTTCGATGAGCGGTACTTCGCGTCCACGCAGTAATTCGACCAGAGCGCGCTTCTTCTCGGCCGACAAGGAGGTGCCGGTCGGATTCTGGAAGTTGGGCATGAACCAGCACGCTCGAATGGGATGCTGGTCAAGCGCACTTTGTAACGCTTCGAGGTCAAGGCCGGTCACCGGGTCGACCGGTATCTCTACAGCTCGAAGGTCGAGCCGTTCAATAGCTTGCAGGGCGGCGTAGAAACCCGGGGACTCCACTGCTACGAGGTCTCCAGGCCGGGTGACAGCCATCAAACATAGATTCAACGCTTCGAGGGCGCCATTTGTAATGAGAATCTCGTTCGGCGACACGGACATGCCCGTTCCAACGTAGCGAAGACTGATTTGCTGGCGGAGATGGTCGTTGCCGGGCGGCAGGTCTTCCACCGTGTTCCATGGGGTGAGCGACCGCGTGCCGGAGACCAGTGACTTCAGAAGCCGCGCAGTTGGAAAGAGTTGTGGCGAGGGGAACGCTGAACCCAACGGCACAATGTCCGCATGCCGGGCGGATTCGAGCACGGAGAACACCAAGTCGCTGATGTCTACCTTCCTTGGTTCCGTTGCGAGTCCTTCTGCCCGAACCGTCTCGTTCACCGTGGCGCCCTGAGTGACGAAATACCCGGCACGCTCCTCGGCACGCACGAGACCCCACTGCTCAAGGAGCGAGTAGGCGCGAAATACCGTCGACTGGCTCACGCCGTACTGCACGATCAGGTGGCGAAGCGACGGAAGCTTGGCTCCGGCTGGAAGAAGGCCTTCCCGGATTTGCGTTGCCAGATTCTTCGCAATAGTCTCGTAGCGATTCATTGATTGCCCTTACGGTGTTCTTCAGTAACCGAACTCGCAGCGCACGTTTTCTCCCGTGATTCCCGGCGCGTCTACCGAGAATCGGTGCCGCAATACTACCGCTTCCGTTGATGAGCCAGTAACGACCTTGGGGGGCAGCAACGATTGAGCGGGCGCTACCAACCGAACTTGCCTGCTACGCAAACATCAGCGGCTTCTGCTTCTTTTCGCCGGAGGGCAAGGCGCCTATCGTAGCCTCTGACGCCTTTCGGAGGGTTGCCTCCAGGATCCCTTGCCTTCAATTACGTCGCGTAATACCGCGACGCGAGACGCTCCCTACTCATGTACCAGTACAACGAATTCGACAAAGCATTTGTCAAGAGCCGCGCGGCGCAGTTTCGGGACCAACTGGAACGCTGGGAAAGCGGTCGGTTGAGTGAAGACGACTTTCGTCCGCTGCGCCTGCAGAACGGCTGGTATGTACAGCGCCACGCGCCAATGTTGCGCGTCGCCGTGCCATATGGCGAATTGTCGAGCGCCCAGCTCCGCGTCTTGGCCCGCATTGCGCGAGAGTTCGACGCACCCGAGCCTGAGGTCTATCTAAAGGCTGCTGACGCCCAGGGCAGGCTGGGTACGACCCATTTACCGACAAATTCAGCGCACTTCACGACACGAACCAACGTGCAGTTCAACTGGATTCCCTTGAGCAAGGCCGCTGATGTGATGGACCTTCTGGCGTCCGTCGACATGCATGGCATTCAAACCAGCGGTAACTGCATCCGCAACATCTCTTGCGACGAGCGCGCAGGTGTCGCCCCTGATGAAATTGCCGACCCACGGCCTTTCGCCGAACTCATGCGGCAATGGACGACCCTGCACCCCGAGTTCGCATTCCTGCCGCGTAAATTCAAGATTGCGGTAACAGGAGCCGCAGAGGACCGTGCCGCAACTGATTGGCATGATGTCGGCCTCCGACTCTTGCGCAATGAACTGGGTGAACTGGGTTTTCGAGTAACGGTCGGCGGAGGCATGGGGCGCACGCCAATGGTCGGCTCCGTGCTTCGTGAGTTTTTGCCCTGGAATCAGATCATGAACTACATTGAAGCGGTCATGCGCGTGTACAACCGCTACGGTAGGCGCGACAACAAGTACAAGGCTCGCATCAAGATTCTGGTTAAGGCCGAGGGGCAGCGCTACATCGACGATGTTGAGGACGAGTTTCGAGAGATCGTCGAGCAGGATGGAGGTCCGCATACGATTCCGCCGGCGGAACTTGAGCGCGTGACCGCCTCGTTCGTGCCACCAGCGGTGACCCGTTGCGAGTCAAAGCACGCTGCGAGGAAGGATGCGCCAACTGACAATCCGGTTTTCATGCGGTGGATGCAGCGAAACGTGGCGCTCCATAAGGACCCGGCACTACGTATCGTCACGCTGTCATTCAAGCGTCTCGGACAAGCACCCGGAGATGCATCAGCCGGGCAGTTGGAGAGGCTTGCCGATCTGGCGGACCGCTTCTCAGTGGGCGAGGCACGCGTGACGCATACTCAGAATGTCGTCCTTCCCTGGGTGGCTGCAGACAACCTCTTTGCCTTGTGGG
>NZ_JARESU010000310.1:0-3581 GCF_046027075.1 Paraburkholderia sp. RL18-085-BIA-A
AGCCAAAAGGTAGTTTACAACCGTCAACTTGACAAAGCCCTAACATCATCAGTGGCGTCCAGACTCGATGCATGTCTGGGCTGGGTCATCCGATCGACATGGAGTGGGGCCGTGAATTGCCGCAAGCTGAGAGTTCATGCAGTCGTATTCTGTGTCGCGGCCGCATTGTTGAGCAGCGTCGCGGCATCGGCAGACGACGTTAAGGTGATGATTTCGGGCGGGTTTGCGTCAGCCTATCGCGCACTGGGTCCACAATTCGAGGAGGCGGCTGGCAATAGGCTGGTCACCGTTTGGGGGCCTATAGTGGGCACGGCCGCGAATGCCATCCCCGTGCGACTTGCGCGCGGCGAGTGGGCAGACGTGCTGATCGTGGTCGGCTATGCGCTCGACGATCAGATCAACGCTGGCAAGGTCGTGTCTGGCAGCAAGGTGGACTTCGCACGCTCGGCAATCGGCATCGCGGCTCGCGAGGGGGCGCCGAAGCCGGATATCGGCTCGATCGACGCATTGCGGCGCACGCTGCTCGCCGCGAAGTCGATCGTCTATCCGGACGACGCGAATGGAGTCTATATCGGCAGCGAACTATTCCGGCGTCTCGGTATCGAGGGGCGGGTGGAGGGCAAGAGCCGCATGATCCCGGCCGAGCGGGTCGCCAGTGTCATCGCGAACGGCGAAGCGGAGCTCGGATTTCAGCAGATCGTCGAACTGTTGCCGGTGGACGGGGTGACGGTGGTCGGCAGTTTGCCCGCGGAGGTACAAAGGTACACGGTGTTTTCCGGGGGCATCGCCACCAATGCCAAAAATCCAGCGGGCGCAGCGGTCCTGATCCGTTTTCTGTCATCGCCGGACGCGGCCCCCGCGATTGAGGGGACCGGGCTCGAACCGCTAACGCCGAAGACTGCGAACTGAGCGAAGCTGTGAACCCAGCGCGCCGCCGAGCTAGGTGACGGCCGGATCTTCCGAGAACGGCCTTGAAGCGTCATTCGCCCGCGGCGTCGCTCGGACATTCAGACGTCGTTTCCACCCAGGAAGCGGCCATTCCCGATGGCGAACGTTGCTTGATCGGCCTTAGCAGACGTCGATGTGATTGCACAGGTAGGACTGCTGTCGAACACAGACTAGCCACTCGAGAAGAGACAAGGGCGAATGGCCGCTTTTAGCATCGATGAACGCGTAATGCCGACCTTGAGCGGTCCTTCCATCCCGCCGATCTCGGACATTCACGCCCCTAGAAAAACGTTGTCAGCCTCCCAAGGTTCGCCGCGTTAGGCAAATCCACCATTGCCGCGCGCGCTCCGGTCGGGTTTCCTCCCGAGTCCACATAGCCCCACTGTCCATGCCGGGTTTACGGCGATGCCAGTTTTCCCTGACCCTCGCCCCGAAAACCGTCCCGTTGAAAACTGCAATTCCGGCATGATTTAGAAACGATGACCAGGGGTCATGCCGTTCGGCGCCTGTCAACGCGAGCCAAGACTTCCACCCAATACAATCTTAATGGGCCGGCTCCGCCTGCGACCAAGCGGACGTGACTTGAAGGGCGAAGTCGATCGCATGCTCGGTGACGGTCGACTGCATCTTTTTCTTTTCCTCCCGCGCCTCGGGGGTATCGCCTTGATGTTCACCGTTATCCGCCACCGCCTTGATCCAGAGGCAATGGGTACGCTTCAGCGCGCGGTAGAAGCCGTAACCTTCCATTACCTTCAAAAGGTCGCGGTCGATGCACCGACATTCGCCCGAGACGATTTAAAAACGGATGCGCAACTCTTTGATTGTCCCGTAGCTCGCGAAATATGCCCAACATTCAGGCCATTGCTTGGGGGCGCTGAAGTCCGACAGGCTTCTGGTAGCCACCCTTACGGGTTCCAGACGCGAGATCTAGGGCTGACGTCAAGCGTCAGAGAGATTCTTCGCCGCGGGCTTCACCACGTCGAATGATGGGCGGGGGGTCCACTGGGAACTAGCGCGTTGGCGAGCCAGGTAACACGTCGGTGAACCGGGAAGCCACTCGGATCGCTCGAATCGTTTGTGCTCTCCAGCATGGCGCGCGCCGGAAAGCGGCTTCCCACGCGACATCGGACGGAATATTTCGAAGCCCACTCACGTTCTATTACCGAGGTTCGCCTGCTCTGGCGAGCACGGTCCTTCATCCGCGATGAATTCACGCGTGCAATGCGTGCAAGCCTTCTTGCACCGTTGCGTGAAGGCGAAGCGATGTACGCCGCGAACAGTGGTCTCCGGCGGCTACGACGATGACGAGGGTTCCTAACCATCCATATTGGCGGGCGTGCCTACTGACGCGCAACGGTCATCGAGAGAACAGTTGCTCCACTAGCCCTCGGGGCCGGCGAACCCGGCACCGTGGTTCAACGCGGCTTGCGGCGACGCGGCCCTTTCGAGGAGAAGTATTATGGTCGACAGCAACCATACTGCGTGCGCGCTGGCGGCGATTGCGCTCGGCGTTGTGCCGCTGAGCGGTCATGCGGACGAAACGATCCATGTCAAGCTCACGGACAAGGCGATTCAACTCGATCCCGGCACAGCGAAGGCCGGACGCGTCACGTTCGAGGTGAACAACGCAGCGAACGGCAATACTGAACATGAGTTCGTGGTGCTGAGGACAGACATGGACGACGCGCATCTGCCCGTCCGCAAAGGCCTGGTCACGGAAAGCCGGTTCGAGAAAATGGGCGAGGTGGAAGACTTGGCGCAGGGTTCGACCAAGCGCCTGTCATTGAAGCTTGCGCCAGGACGTTACGTGCTGATTTGCAACCGGCCGGGGCACTATGAGATGGGCATGCACACATCGTTCGTTGTTGCGCGCTGAGGCGAAGCACAGTTGTTCCGTGGTTGCAGCACATCGATAGCGACGCGCTACTTTTCAACGCCCGTGGGAAAGGCTCTGGTCGAGCGGATCAGCACCTTGATTCCAACAGCCGGAATTCGACGATGATCAGTCATTCGGCGAGAGAATACCCATCGGCTGCAACGGATCGGGAAGCGCCCGTTTGGCCAGATGCAAACTGGATCTCCCTTCTATCGAAGGGAGATTGTCATGAGCTCATCAACCGACACCGTGCCGTCCAGAATACCGTGGAACAAAAGGAGATTGACCGGCCAGAAACCACCGCTGAAGCTGAAGGAAATATGGGCAATACGCGTGCGGCTGCAGCTCTCGTCCCGCGTTCGGGATCTGGCAATGTTCAATCTCGGCATCGACAGCAAGCTTCGCGCTTGTGATTTAACGAAGCTGCGTGTGCGCGACGTCTGCCAGGGAGAGCACGTCGCCAGCCGGGCGATGATCATGCAGCAGAAGACGCAGCGGCCGGTACAGTTCGAGATCGCCGAACAAACGCGCGAGAGTGTGGCGGCATGGATAAGGCATGCAGGCCTGCACGCAACCGACTTCCTGTTCCCGAGCAGAATTCACGGCTCTCCGCACTTGTCGACACGGCAATATTCGAGGCTGGTTCATCGGTGGATCGCGTCAATCGGCCTTGACGACACGGCTTACGGGACCCACACGATGCGTCGCTATCTTCCGTTCAGGACTATGTCTTGTAAGGGCACTGTCAGGTTGATGG
>NZ_JARESU010000311.1:0-3576 GCF_046027075.1 Paraburkholderia sp. RL18-085-BIA-A
GTCGTGGTGTCGCTGCGCCGCCCTGCCCTGCCTGTCGACCAGACCAAGCAACACGTGCGCCTACGCGGCTCGAGTGCGCCGACGCCTTGTCCGGCGTGCCTTCCCGTGATGCGACGCAGCGAAAGCCCGTAAGATCATGGGCTTGCGTGGGATTCGCCGGCGGTTATCCACAGGCTCATCCACTTTCCCGGTGCATAACCTTGGCGAAAAACGTCATGCCATAGGACGAATATCAATGGCCGCGCGGATCTTCAGACGTGGCGTGTGTGTGGATACAGCGCTGTTGAGGCTCAGAAGGCACTTGTCGGTTGCCGGGCGGGACTTACACCCGCTGGAAAGCGCCGCCTTTTCACGGCGCACACCCAATTCCGCCCTTCAGTTTGTTTTTTGAATGTCATCACGACGCTCAAAAGCGGCCGCCAGGAGGCTGGTCCTGTAGTCAATCGAGAAAAGAAGCAGACGGATCGTCTGAGCGGCTCCGCGCAAGCGAAGGTCCCTGCGTGCTACGAAATATTCATCGGCGGCCGCACGGGCACGTCGTCCAATGCCTGACGCAATCGAAGCCGTTCGTTTCATACGACCAAGGTCGGATTACTTTCCTGAAAAAATCGTGCAAGCATCTCTTGCGCAAACGGTCAGCTTGGCCGCGTTGAAAGAATTTCAGAGTGGGATGAAAGGCAAGGCTTTCACGCTATTTCCTTGCGAAAGCTCCGCTCGTTCGCACAAATCGGGTGGCTTCTACAACAGTGTCGAGGGGAAATCCGTCAGCTCATGAACCGGGCAATCGGGCACGTCCGGCACGAAGCACGACGTTCGGCGAGAGGCCGAGCGCGTACCGAATGTTTCGAGGCGCTGAGGCACGTTGACCGCGCACACAGGAGAGGCCGGAGGGACACATGTGGATGAATGTGCTTCTTATCTTTGTTCCGATAGCGATTGCGCTGGAATTCCTCGCCGCCCATCAGTACGTTCTCGTTTTCATCACCTCCTCCCTGGCCATCCTACCCCTTGCCGGATGGATGGGCCAAGCCACCGAGCAACTGGCGGATCGCATGGGCGAAGGCATCGGGGGACTTCTCAATGCGACCTTTGGCAACGCCGCCGAGCTGATCATTGCGTTCGTCGCATTGCATGCCGGGCTCCATCAGGTCGTGGAAGCATCCATCATCGGTTCCGTGGTCGGGAACATCCTGCTGGTGCTCGGCGCTGCGATGCTGGCCGGAGGGATACGCTATCCCGAGCAGCATTTCAATCCACTCGGCGCGCGCTCGCAAGCGACGATGCTCATGCTCGCGGCCGTCGCGCTTGTTCTTCCCGCCGCCTTCCAGGCGGCAGCGGGCACGACCTCGGGGATGCTTCACCGGCTCAGCGTCTCATTTTGCGTCGTGCTCCTTCTCCTCTACGTGCTGTACCTGGTGTTCTCGCTCATCACCCATCCCGGGCAGTTCCGGAGTTCCGACACCGCCGAGGACGGCCTGCCCGAAAAGGGCGAGGAGAAGGCGTCCCACTCGGTCAGCCGCGCGGTGGCGATACTGACCGCAGCCACGGTCGGGACCGCGTGGATGAGCGAAATCATGGTGGGCTCAATCGAACCCATGGTGCACGAGTTCGGCTTGAGCGACGTCTTCGTCGGCGCCTTCGTGGTCGCGATACTGGGCAACGCAGCCGAGCATGCGACGGCGATCACCGCGGCATTGAACAATCGCCTGGACCTGTCGTTTTCCATTGCAGCCGGATCGAGCATACAGGTCGCACTTTTCGTGGCGCCCGTCCTCATCATCGCGAGCCATTTTCTCGGCCCGGCCCCAATGGATCTGGCCTTTCGTCCTGGCCTTATCTTGACCGTCGTCCTGTCCGTGCTGGTCACGGCGCAAATATCAGGCGATGGTCGCTCCGATTGGTTCAAGGGCGCACAGCTGCTGGTCGTGTATTTCGCCTTGGCTCTCACCTTTTTCTTCTTGCCGAGCTAAGGCACGTACGGGTCATCTTGATGAGCGCAGTCGACGCCACGGACAAGACGTAATAAGCCGGGTCCCGGCGCGCCGCCTCGACTGCCAGCATCACAGGGGAATCGATGGTCAGAAAGCCGCCCGGGAGCGGTCATTCAGCGGCCCAAGTCTAATGTCTGAAGATGGCCGCACAGAGCCGGATGACGATTGCCTCAAGCTGGGCCGTAGCTGCCGCACGCGAGCGCCCCGGCGTGCGCGAAAGGGACTTGCCCCTAACCGGACATGCGGGCACGCTTAGCTGTCTTCCCGGAAGGGCGGTGCGATAAGCCCTTTCGATGTGTCAATGCCCAACAATTCCAAGGCCTCGGTCAACTTTTCGATCTCCTGCGAGAAGTCCATGTCGAACTGCTCACCCTCCATTGTCACCGGCAACGAGTGATACCGGGCGAGGGCATAGCGGGCATAGTGAATTGCATCATTGATCTTTGCGTCCCGCTCGGCCTGCTCCACGAACGTCTTCGGCTTCATCGTACCTCGCTGCATGCTGTCCGCGCCGCTCCTGCCACCTAGATCTCGCCAATCGTCCAAGGTCCGATCGCGAAACGGTCGAGGCATTTTGCCTCCGGCTGGGTCGGACCCGACGGGCCCTCCGCTACTCGTCTTTTACAGAGATGACCTTCACCACCCCATGGCTTGTCCATAGGGTGGTGAGTCTGGGGTAAATGTCCATGGCCGCTTATGTCGGGGTGGCGCAGAAATGCTCAAAGTCGTCGAGCGCCATGCGGCCAAGCGCGTTCGGCTCTAACCATCCGGAGTCCAGCAGAAGCGCGAGCGCTTCGTCAGGTTTTCCGTAACACATGGTGCACCTCCCGATTCGCCCAATACCGCAGCATGGCTTATGCCAGGGGAAACCTTCAGCCAAGTTCCGCCAACAGCGACGGTCTCGAACACAGTTCAGTGCAGGTTGCGATGGGGGGAAAAGCGCGGAAATCGCGCGATCCCCCGAAGTGAACGGATATCAGACACTTATGAACGCTCGCGAGCAGTCATTGGACCAAAGTCTCATACAACATCTTTTCTAAAATGTATAGGCTTGAAGCTCGCCGGCTCTCCACCGGCATACCTCAACGAAATAGCGCAACATCGGGAGTTCACCATGAAATTTACGACTGCCGCCGTGACCGCCTCCCTCGCACTGATATCGTCTTCATGCGTCTGGGCGCAAGGCAATCCCGGAGCGAGCCCATCGACAGCCGCCGAACATCCGGATGAGATCGTGAGAATGCACCAGCAGGTTGCTGTGGCGGATCGCGAATACAATAGGGAAGTCGCGGCTGCAAAAAAAGTCTATGACCACAAAAAAGCGGAAGCCAAAAAGAAGCGCGACGCTGCAGTTCAAGTCGCCCACGGCGGCGTGAGCCAGTAAGGCGTATTCGCCACGCTGTCCTAGCATGGTAGGACTTACCGCGCGAAAGGGGGTTTTGTCGCAGTAAGGCAGGATGGACGAGCAAACTCGATTGCTATGTATTGCTTATGAAACGAGCGAGTAGAACTGCTGCGCGGCGAACAGTGGGACTTTGCCAAAATCCTTCATCTGCCCTTTCTTGATCATGTGAATGACTTCGAT
>NZ_JARESU010000312.1:0-3536 GCF_046027075.1 Paraburkholderia sp. RL18-085-BIA-A
CTACGGCAAGATGCATTTTTTGCCGAACAGTGCTTTCAAGCCACAACCGGGTCATACCTACAAAGTTGTTCTCGCCTTGACGCAGGGGGGCGAGAAACCCGGCGAGGTGAGTCCGGCGCTTGATCACGTGACGCGCGCGGTGAATCTCTACGTGGCGTCGGGCGTGCCATTGAGCAGGTGTAGATTCGTCGCGGTCGCTTCTGGATCGGCCACATCGCTGGTGCTCAACGACGCGCACTACCGTGCACAGTTCGGCGTTCCGAACCCCAATCGGCCGTTGATTGCGGAACTCAGGAAGGACGGCATGACGATCGCGGTGTGTGGCCAGGCTATGGCAGAACACCACTTCGAGTATGACTGGATTGACCCCAGAGTGACGCTGTCGTTGTCTGCACTGACTACTGTGACACCCTGCAGCAAGCAGGTTACGCGCTAATGCCGCTCTGACCACGCAGCGCGCGGGATGCATTAGCGGCCTGAATTGGCGCATGTCCGAAAGGGACGCGATTCTTGCGCTGGTCGCGAACAACAGCTTTGCGCCGAGCCGCGAGATGGTGAAGCACTTGGAGGGGCGATGATCTCTTTCAGCCGGAAAGCAGCGAGGATCGAGCCGCTCTCCGGCGCCCCGGTCCCTGCTATTTGCGACCAAAGCCGAACCGATGTGCGAATTAATCCAGCCAAGTTCGAGTCGAGCGACCTCATCGTAGCGATCAAGAAGTCACAGATTGCGGCCGGTACCGCGCGCGATCAATACGTTGTCATCATCCACTCGCTTATTCCGAAGCTCGGCGAAAAGCGGCTGCCTGATGAGGTGTGCCGCGAAGACATGCTTCAAGCAGTGCTCACGGGACTCGACCCCGTGGGTAGAGGTCGAGATTGGCATATGCGCAGGCGACCCATGTCGAATGATTCTCTACCTCCGAATTGATGTCCGATAAGAAATGCGGAAGCGACATTCGGACGGGCGGCGAAGACCATGAATGGCTGTTTCGTGGCTGAGGTCGTTTGAAAACGCATGCCGCGCGTGGTGTTCGTAAGAGTCGACCCTCTGGGTCGCGCCATATTGGCTTGGCAGCACTTGGGAAGGGTCAGGAGACAACCGAAAAGTGTATCCGTCAGCGGAACCTGTGTTGACAATGTTGCGCCGGTTAGATGTCGACAATCTTCCGCACCAGAGTGTACGAGACCCGTCAATGACCTTCCGAATCATTGTCGGCCATAGACGCAGGTTGCGCGCTGAACCTGACAATGACGGTGACTCGCTCGCCCAGATTTTTGTCGGCGAAGCCAACGGTGTCGCCAATGAAGAATTCCCAGTTGTGCTCGCGATGACGGTGATGAAGGCGGGTGAGTTGGGCCGCTCGCAGCAGTGCCAGGGATAACCGCCGCATATAGCACTGACCAACGCCGACGGCCCTGGTGGTCCTGGACCACCACCTGGGTTTGCCGCAGCCCCACCACCGTTCGGCGCGAATGTGGTGCGAGCGGATCGCCTCCGATATAACAGACCCCTATTTCCAGGTACAAGCGTTGACGTACTTCGAGAGGAATCGTCATCGATTTGCCGGCCAAGGCACCGCTCGCGAAAGCCTTCGGCCATACGTTACGTCATTGTCCAGCGTTCATTCGCTACACTGAGAACCATTTCGCGCCAGAATGCGTCCCCTTGCCGGGGGCGTGCGTACAACCTCTTTCCCGTTGCATCGTTCACGGCGTTGCTCCGTTGTTATGATGGCTGCACCTTCGCTCCTGGCTTGCGCGCGTTCAAGGCGGAACGCGCTGACGGGTACCGATGTCCTTTCTCTGCATCGCTTGAAAAAATAGAGGGGCGACACCATAAAGCGTCAATTTTGTTTCCGCGCTATAGTGAGAGCGTAGGGTTGTTTTGCTTGCCTGCATAATGCAAGGAATGGTGACGATGTCAAAAGAGTCGATAGTGTTCGTAGTGGACGATGACGATTGCATTTGCGAAGCTGTGACCGATTTGCTTGCTCCATTGAGCTTGTCGGTTATCACATTCAATTCGGTAGCAGAATATATGGCATTCGATCGTCCCCAGAGGACAGCTTGCTTGATTCTCGATGTGCGCTTGCCGGATGACACAGGGCTCAACTTACAGGCGCGGTTGGCTGACACCGACCACCCGCCAATAATTTTCATTACGGGACATGGTGACGTGGAGTCATCGGTGCGAGCAATTAAGGCTGGCGCGGTGGATTTTCTGACCAAACCTTTTGGCAGGCGTGAGTTGCTTCGAGCAGTGATGACTGCGCTCGACGTTGACGAGAAGGCCCGAATCAGGCGAACCGAGCGCGCACGATTGTTGAGCTGTTTTTCGACGCTAACACCGAGGGAACGGGAGGTTCTGCCGTTGGTCGCATCAGGTCTTTTGAACAAGCAGGCGGCTGCTCTGCTGGGAATCAGTCAAGTCACGCTCCAGATTCACCGTGGGCAAGTTATGCGAAAGATGGCGGCCAAGTCACTAGCACAACTAGTTCGAATGGCTGACATGCTTGGAATATGTTCCCCCTTACCGCCCTCAGATGAAGATCGTGTGGCTGACGGCCCGGGAATTCGGGCGTAGCTTTCTGCTTTACAAGATCCTTCCGGGAGGGCCGTCAGAATGCGTGGTCAATGAGCACGCGGCGACACCCGCTTTCATGTGAGGCGATACATTTATCTTTGAGGCCATCGCATGGCTGCCCCCCTTGGCGCGAGACTGAAACGTCGGTATTTTCGCGCCTGATCCCTCGCTAGTGAGAACTCTCAAGGCGCGCACGAAAATACGCGTCAACGCTGCGACCCCGTGTAAGGACTGACAGAATCCGGAGGCGTATCGCAGCGTTACGACACCAATTCATCAATCGGAACCCGCTTGAGTGCACTTATTCTCTCGAGACACATGTCCACAAAGTGCATGGCCTTGTTGGGTACATGCCTCCGATGTGCATAGGGAACTTGTTTCTCCGCCGACCGTAATTTCTGGTGGCGTAGGATCTGAACAAGGCTGCCGTCGACGGTTCTGGTGCAAATAGATAAGCGGTTGAGAAGTTTCACATAGGCAAGATACTTTATCGAGTGGACAGGACAGCATTCCATTCGGTGGGCGCAGCGGCATCCTGGAGGCCGAGCTTCGCGAGATCGAACTGGCCCTTGCGAATTCGATGCGTCAGCTCGATGCATGCCGCAGACCCTGAAATCGGAGATTCGTGCCTTGCTACAAGCAGTAGCGAATGAAGCGGACGTTCGATCGTGAAGCTCACCGGAATGCGCCACGCACGCCCGTAACACAACAGGGGCATCGCCAGTACCACGCCCGACGCGGTCCCACGTGGCGACACCTTGTCGAAAGCGGTTCCTCTCTTTTCAGCCAGACCGCCAAGTCTCCGTGCGAAGGAAGCTCACCTGAATCGAGCCAGTTGCGGGCTGCCAAGCGAGCATCGGCATTCGCGCGTATGCTTTTGCATCCGTTTCAAATCCAATCTCAGAGAGAACAAATGCAGAAACACACCATCGGTACCTCGGACCTTCAAGTG
>NZ_JARESU010000313.1:0-3532 GCF_046027075.1 Paraburkholderia sp. RL18-085-BIA-A
CCTTCAGGGGGATTCCGAATTTGGGCGGGGTGGGTGCAGCCCCGTCAAAATTCTCTTGACGCAGGGAGCCGTTCAGGCGCACTAGCGGATCACTTCTGCACGATAGTTTGTATTACGAACTAATTGTTAATTAAAGTCGGGACGAGGGCATTGATGTTGATGAAGAAATACTTGGCAGCGATCGCACTGACGAGCGGTGTCGTTTCCGTCGCACATGCGCAAAGTAGCGTAACGCTGTACGGCGTGCTCGACGAAAGCCTCCAGTACACTAACAGCGAAAAGGCCAATGGGCATGCGGGTCCGTCCTGGGGACTTGCCACGGGGGCAAACAACACCACCGTCTTTGGTATCTCCGGCAAGGAGGATCTTGGCGGCGGCATGCACGCCATCTTCAAGCTGGAAAGCCAGTTCGACATAAGTAACGGGTCGAATGCCTTCGGCAGTGACTTGTTTGGGCGCCAGTCATGGGTTGGCCTCGCGGATGATCGATGGGGTACGGTAACGTTAGGCAAGCAGTACACGCCCGTCGCCGATTTTCTGTGTCCGCTCTCGGCCTACTGCTCGTTCGGGGGGAACATGTCGGCACATCCCTATGACAACGACAACGTCGGCGGCGGCTACACGGTCAGCAATGCGGTCAAGTACCAGAGTCCTGTCATCGGCGGCTTTCATTTTGGCGCCATGTACGCCTTCTCCAACGCCGCCGGTCAGTTCACGAGCAATAACCTCCTGAGCTTCGGTGCCGGCTATGACAATGGACCATTCCACATTGCCGCAGCCTATATGGACGCCACCAACCCGGCGAGCGGCGCGAACGCCAGCACTGGGGCCGTCGGATCGAACATGGCTTTTCTGCCAGCCGCCAATCAACGTGTGTTGGGCGCGGGCGCCAGTTTGGATATCGGGAAGGGCGTAATCGGCGTTCTGTATACCCACTCGACCTTTCTCGCTCTTGCGACTGGCGGAACGTCCTTCTCCGATATCAGCGGTGACGATTTGCGCTTCGACAACTATAGCGTCTATGGACACTATCCGTTGAGTGAAGCGTTCAGTCTCGGAGCTGGGTACACGCTGTCGACCGAGCATCTTTCTGGGGCGACGGCTGCCACGCTGCACAATCAGCAGATTACGATCGACGCCGACTATCGTTTGAGCGGGCGAACGACGCTCTACGCGGAAGGCGCTTATCAGCACGTGTCGGGCGGCAATGGCTTGAGCCTCTCGTACGCTGAGATCGTTACAGCGGCCGATGCTTCGGCAACGGACAGCCAGACCCAGGTCAGCGTGGGGATCCGCCACGAGTTCTAAGAAACGCGATGTTCGCCTGGTTCCGAACCCGGCGAGGAGATGCAGATGACCTTCAGGCAGCAGATCTGTGGAATGGCTGCGACCGAACTTGTCGAGGCCAACCGCACGAAGCAACTTTCACCGGTAGAAGTGGTCGATGCTCATCTGGAACAAATGGAGATACTCGAGCCTTCGATTCACGCGTTTTGCACGGTGACGACCGAAGCCGCGCGCAAGCGTGAGCAGGAGGTCGAAGCACGCATCCTACGTGGTGAGAAAGTAGGTGCCCTGGCTGGCGTGCCGGTGGGCAACGAGGATCTGGTGTGCACGGCCGGTATCATGACGACGTCCGGATCGGCCGCCTATCAGAAGTTCATTCCGGACGAAGATGACGTGGTTGTTGAGCGCCTGAAGGAGGCCGACGCCATCATCGTCGGTAAAACCAACGTGCCGGAATTTGGGTACAGCGGTGTGGGCCATAATCCGATTTTCGAAACCACACGCAATCCGTGGAATTTGGACCTCACCCCGGGCGGGTCCAGCGCCGGCTCAGGCGCAGTGGTGCCCAGTGGCAAAGTTCCGTTTGAGATCGGAAGCGATGGTGACGGGTCGATCAGAATCCCCGCGGCACATTCTGGTAGCTATGGCATCAAGGCCTCCATGGGTCGCGTTCCGCTTTATCCCGGCTGCCGCGACGAGCGATATCCGGGTGTTTCAAGCTGGGAGAGTCCTGAGCATTGGCCCGATGAGTCGCACGGTAGCCGACAGCGCGCTAATGCTATCCGATCAACCTCACCGGGCAACCTGCAGCCTCCGTGCCGGCGGGTTTCACCGATGACGGATTGCCCGTTGGATTACAGATTGTCGGACGTCATCTGCACGATCCATTGGAGCTGTGTGCCTCGGCGGCCTTCGAGCAGGCCCGGCCCTGGCGAAAGCGCTGGCCGCAACTGCTTGCCCAGGCCGGTCTCTCGCAGTGAGTCAGTAAAGTGGGAATGTGGAAGAGCAAATGGCGTGTTTGGCCGTCATATGGGCGTCCCACAGCGACGAAACGAAACCGGACCATCGCGCCCACAATCTTGCAAAGAGGAGATTAACGAGTGAGTTCAAGCGGACTGGGCGGACTGAACAAGTCGCCGAACGGCATCGTAGTGGGCCTTGTACAGTTGCAGAACCCTGATGTATCGACGCCGGCGCAACTGGTCGCGCAAACGCAGCGCATCGTCGAGCTGGTCGGCAAGGCGCGGCGCAACAATCCGGCGATGGATCTTGTCGTGTTCCCCGAATACGCGCTGCACGGCTTGTCGATGAGTACCGAAGCCGCGATCATGTGCCGCCGCGACGGCCCGGAAGTTGCCGCATTCAAAGCTGCCTGCGTGGAGCACCGGATCTGGGGCTGCTTTTCGATCATGGAACACAATCCGGAAGGCAACCCGTACAACAGCGGTCTTATCATCGACGATCGCGGTGAAGTGCAACTCTTTTATCGGAAGCTGCATCCCTGGGTCCCGGTCGAGCCGTGGGAGCCGGGCAATCTTGGCGTGCCGGTCTGCACGGGCCCCAAGGGCGCGATCCTCTCACTCGTCATCTGTCATGACGGCATGTTTCCGGAGATGGCGCGCGAGGTCGCGTACAAGGGCGCCGAGATCATCATCCGAACCGCAGGCTACACGGCCCCGATCCGTCACGCGTGGCGTGTGACAAACCAGTCCAACGCGTTCCAGAACCTTGCGCAGACCGCGAGCGTTTGTCTTTGCGGCACCGATGGCACATTCGATTCCATGGGTGAAGGGATGTTCTGCGACTTCGACGGCACCATCCTCGTCGAAGGGAGTCATCGTCCGGACGAAATCATTACCTGCGAGATGAGGCCCGATATGGTCCGTGAGGCACGCATCAATTGGGGTGTGGAGAACAACATCTATCAGCTCGGGCATCGAGGTTACGTTGCCGTGAAGGGCGGCGCAAGCGACTGTCCTTACACCTTCATGCAGGACATGGTGCGCGGGACATACCGGCTGCCGTGGGAATCCGACGTGCGCGTGACCGACGGTGCGTCATGCGGATTTTTGCCGCCTGAGCGTCACTACAAGAGGTGAACGCAAAAACGCCGGGGCGCAGGCTCTGTCCTTCGCCGAGGTCTTGCCGGCTGTGGTGCAAATTGCGGGCGCAAGCAGAAAACGGTGTATTCACCATTGCATCATCGTGCTGAAAGGACTGCCTTCCAAACAGCCGGCGCAGTGGT
>NZ_JARESU010000314.1:0-3511 GCF_046027075.1 Paraburkholderia sp. RL18-085-BIA-A
AGCACGGACCTTCCGGCGGCTGACGTTCAAGCCGTTCCAGCAAACACGATGGACGATCTTGCAATGCCTGTCGCGACGGTTGAAGTAACACCCGCCGCACAGAAATCATGGCTGGATGACGATCTGTTCGCAGCGTAGTTTGCTGCCGGTGCGTGGGAGAGGCCTGTCTGGCTCTCCTGCGTTCGGACACAGCATTGTTCCGATAGCTTTCGCAGCTATCGAAACAAGGATTCACCGCGTCACAGACGCATCGATGAAGTTGGTGCTTTACCTTTAACAGCAGTTCATTTCTTTTACCCTGGCGGGGAGCGATCCCTACCGGGCGCACTCCGTCCAAATACTCACGGAGTGCAATCATGTTTGGTCTTTACCCTGCCGGATCTGAATGGATCCGCACTTTCGCCATGGACGATCAGGACATGCGCGATATTCAAAGGTCGCTCGTCGACCACGCAGGTTTCACTGCTGCGATTCTTCATCAACCGTTCGGGCAGCAACGCGGGGCCGTCATGGCGCAGTCTGGCCAGATCCTCGTGTTGTCGGACACGACGCCGCGTGCACGACAAATCGCCGTCACGCCCACTGTCCAGATGCATCACCTTCTCTGGTCGTATCGGGAAGGCTATGCGACGCAGTGGTCGTCGATGGAAATTCGAAGCTTGACCGGCTTCCACGGTTGGGCTGAGCTACTGACTCACGCGCGCCGGGAATTCAGTCGCACGTGCGAAAAGGTGGCTGCTGCGATCGCAGGAACGCTTCAGGCGCCGGTAGTGACGGAAGTTGCCGCCGATCCCATGCGCGAGCCGTTTCCAAACGATGACGATGACGCGTTCTACGCACAGATGGCCGCGATCCACGATGCACAGGAGGTTGGATCATGCGCCCTCTGAAATTGACGCTGGAGGGCTTCTACGGGGTTCGCGACGGCATGAAGCGCGAAAGCATCACCCTTGATCTCGAAGCGCTGCCGGACGGACTGATCGCGCTCGTCGGCCCCAATGGGGCGGGCAAGACGACAATCATGGACAACCTGCATCCGTATCCGATCATGCCTTCGCATGCGTCGGCCCTGTCCGTCGATGCCTTCTCGTACTGGGATCACATCTGTGGAACCAGCGCGTTGAAGGAACTGGAATGGGAGCACGACGGTATCCGTTACCGCTCGACGTTCACATTCCGGAAACCCGGCAAAACTGGAAAGGCGGAGTACTACCTCGCATGGCTGGGCTCGGACGGTACGTGGCGGCCTGTCACGTTGCCCGATGGAACCGTGTCGGACGGAAAGGCGGCGACGTACAACCGCTGTGTCGAAGCCATCAATGGTTCGCTCGAAACGTTCTTCACCAGTGTCTTTTCCGCGCAGAACCGGCGACCGCTCGCGTCCTATGGAGCGGGCGAAATCAAGACGCTGCTGGCCGAGATGCTCGGAATCGAACACCTCAAAGCGCTGTCGGCGAAAGCTGGCGACGTGGCGAAGATTCTGGGTCGTGCACTTGTCGAGATCCAGTCGGAACTGGTGGCACTCGCGGGCAAACGTCAGCGCAAGGCTGAGGTCGAGCGTCTGGTGCTTGCTCAGGGCGACGCTCTGCGCGAGGCCAGATCGCAACGCGATGCAAAGCTCGAGGAGGCCGCAAAGCTGACTCAGGAGCGTGCGACGTTTGCGGCAAAGGCGAGCGAGTCGGCTACGGCTGAAGCGCGTCTGCGCGAACTGGCTGTACGTGGCGGCGAGCTGGTGAAGGCTGTGAGAGCGTTGACGGATGACGAACAGGCTGCATCGGTTCGAAGCCAGCAACGCGTAACTGCTCTTAACCGGACGGTAGCCACGCATCAGGCGACGCTCGGCCGAAGGGATGCAATTCTCGGGGCGGCTGCGAAGCGTGATGAAGCGCAACTGGTGATCGGTCGCGAGGAGGCAAAGCTGGAGCCTCTGCAGCGTCTGATTGCGGACCTTGAAGCGAAGCAGATGACACACGCAACGCTTCAAGCCGCGCTGTCGGGCTTGATGACGGAAGGGCAGACGAAAGCCGCCCATTTCGACACACTCACGAAGCAGGCTGCCGTGGTTAATCAGGTTCCCTGTGTGGGTCACGCCATGCACGCGAATTGTCCGCTGCTCACGCAGGCATTGCAGGCGCGATCGCAGGCAGACGTGCAACGGGTGTCGGTGTCGGAGCTTCGCGCGAAATATCGTGAGAAGAAGGCCCAGGCCGATGAGCTCGCGCCGGTTGTTGCTGAACTCGCGTTAAAGCGAAGCGAACTGAAGGTTGTCACAGAAGCGGTAAGCGCTTCGCGACGGACCTTGCAGGCCGCGACTGAACTCGCTGCCAGCAAGCCGCTTCTCGATGCTGCTGTAGCCGGACTGGACGCCGCGAATGCGGAACTCAGGACGGTTGCTGAAGAGAGTGCCGCGCGTACTGCTCGATTCGAGTCTGAAAAGGCTCGTATGACCGCAGAGATGACCAGACTCCACGAGGAATCAAAGCAGCTTGCAGCCGTCGACGTGACGGCAGCAATTGTGGAGACCGACCGGAAACTGGTGGCGAACCGCGAGTCTGTTGCAGCGCTGGACGGGAAGATCGAAGCATCGATCCGCTCCCAGACGGTCCTGCAGGCAGACGCGAATGGTTTGGGCGCTGACCTTGACCGCTTTTCGGCTACGCAAATGCGCGCAGATCGTCTTTCCGATGAGATCGCGCAGTGGAAGCTGCTTGCCAAGGGGCTCGGCAACGACGGCGTCATCGCACTGACCATCGACGATGCGGGACCTGCTTTGACCGATACCGTCAACAGGCTGCTGCTTGCCTGTTACGGGATGCGGTTCACGGTGGAGATCCGCACGCAGCGCGCGCTGGCAAGTGGCGAACTGCGTGAGGGCTTCGAAATCCTCGTGCATGACGCTGACGCCAACAGCACGAAGTCTGTATCCGTGATGTCGGGTGGTCAGAAGGTCTGGATCAACGAGTGTCTGACGCGTGGCATTGCGTTGTACCTCGCCCAGAACACGGGTCAGCCGTATCAGACCCTTTTCAGCGACGAGTCTGATGGTCCGCTTGATCCGCAGCGCAAGCTGCAGTTCATGCGGATGAAGCGGGAAGTGCTGCGCGAGGGCGGGTATCAGCGAGAGTTTTTCATCTCACAGACGCCTGTCCTTGTCGGCGAAGCCGATGCAATCATCGACGTCGAGGCGCTAGCAGCCTGAACGTCTCTTTCTCTCAACCCTGTGGGGAACGCCCCACAGGGGCGTTTTCTCGCCGTTTCAACAACGAGGAACGCCATGTCATTCATTCGAAATTTTCATGTACGTACCGAATCGGTAACGCTTTCGGTTCGTCGCTGCAATCCGCGCGTTGGCACCACGCACACCTACGTCCTGAACGGCACGCTCCTGCGTGACGTCCTTGTCGAAGGCAGGTGGGTGACGGTGCACGCGAGCAACCATCTCGAACCGCGGGCCGCGTAAGCGGACGCGGCACCCTTGATTTACGACCCCTACGGGACACGCCCCGTAGGG
>NZ_JARESU010000315.1:0-3482 GCF_046027075.1 Paraburkholderia sp. RL18-085-BIA-A
CGAGTCTCTAGGGGGTATTGGTGGATCGACTACTTGTGACCAGGATATCGCTTGAACATCAAGCGCTCGAGATAACATCTTTAACGCGAATCCGTATAAACTCTGGCGGCTTTCCCGGATCGAAAATTTCTTCTCGTCCGCTGAAACGCGCGTAGTGATGTCCACCTTCTCGTAAGAGTTGATCCAGATTTCGTCGAAAGGTATAACGGACAGATCCGACGCACTTACATTTTGGCATTCGAATGAATACCTCCCATAGAAGTCGCCTGCCTCGCTGATGCGCCAGTCATGATCAACTTTCCTGTAGCAAACCGGATATTTCAAGTTCCCCCCTGCCATTGCGCGAACCATTAACGTATCCCTCGCTAGAAAGAACAACCAGGTTAGCGCGTAGACCGAAATAAGTCCGCAAACCGCGTAGATCGAGGCGGTGCGGAGTTGGCCTAACCATCCCGTCGTTGCAGTGATGGCGGTCGCAGAAGCGAACAGGAGGGCGGTGACATTTGAAGTGACGACGGTTTTTAGTTTTTGTAGCATCGTCTACGCTCCTCACGTCCAGCGCACGGCGTATCCCTTATTGAACTCTACGGCCAGCGTGCTGATTTCGATGAGGTAGCTGGCCCTGGGGAGCGAAAACAATAGTAGTCGGAATATGCGCGTCATTCAACAAGCGCGGCCCTCATTGATCTTCTGCAGAAGTCCCAATCGTCTGACGGAATGAGGCGGATCCCGCTGGTCGGATCCGTTGCGACAAGGCTAGTCGCGCCGTCGACGCCCTGGTCACTCGCGAGCCACTGCGCGCACATCTGGCGATGACCGAAAAGGCCGATGAACCTACCTTCAACCCAGCGAATTCAGTGGCCGCTCCCTAGCGGCACCCGACACCTGAATGTCCAAACCTGGGTTCGGGCGAATGGCTCTTCATGGCCGGTGGTTTGCGGCGTCCGTTGCGCGCCGGGCATCTGCATGGTCGGCATCAAACGTGCAGGATGGTTGCCAGAAAAAGCAGCGATGCAGCAAGGCTCAACACGCTGCGAACTGCGTGAAGTCGGCCCCACTTCTCAAGTAATGTCCGCGTTTCAGCCGACGCGAGATCACGCCCTTGCATCAGTAGCTGCGCGTTGGTGGGCCTGATCACGATCAATGTGAACGGCACGACACTGCCTATCAGCAGAGCGCCGACCAGCCAGATTACGCCTGCATCGAGCGACCACGCCACAATACCAGCAGTGCAGCTCGCAACGGCCAGTGGTGCCTGCATCATCGTCGCGCGGGCGTAGCTTGGCGCCCAAACCGTCGCAGCCGTCCTGGTGTCGCATTGCATCCGAGCTGGATGCTCGACAAGGCTGACGTAGATTGCGGCGCCAGCAAAAACCGCACAAGTCAAAGTAGCGACGAATTCCGCAACCTCGAGCATCCATACCTCCCGTCAGGGCACGCCCAGCCGACATGCCGATTGTGCCTCCGCGGACATTATGCATTTTCCCCAAACTGGCCACGTTTTGATGTGCACGCATTGCAGAGGTCGCATGCCGGCCAGTTGCGGTCATACGTCCGCGTGTCTTTGAAGACATTTGAGCGTCGCTTACTGCTCGAACACCGATCGCTCGCGTGTCTCTTGTGCATCGGATGGCGTTCGCAATTAGACCAATCAGAACAGCCGGCCTGCACGAATGCCCGCTTCTACAGCACGGACGGACGACCCGGTAATTCTCTGGATATCGCTCGCCCGTTCCTGCTCGTCATGTCCGCCATTGCTGTCATTCGTCTGATGAAAGCCGCGATCAGTCGTTTATCATGACTGGCTCACGTTGATTGAAGGTCCGTCAGTAAGTATGATGAATACTCGAAAGATTTTGATGATTATTGGAGGGCTCCTGCTCGTAGCAGCAGGGACCACATACCTGATGCTCCTTCAGGCGGACCGCCGCGCAATGGCAGAAGTCACGGCGGCCGCCATCGATGAATCCGCACGCCCTCCCGTCGTCGATTCGCGCGTGGGCGATCACGTGACGGAAGGCAGCATCAGCCAGTCGGAGCCATCCGGCGCAATCACGAAAAGCACTGCCATCTCGCAGCAGCCGGTGGTTCCCGCTCCACCTCCCGCTCTGGCAGTGGCACCTGCGCCTATGACGGCCGCGCCCGCGTCCAGTCCGGCCGCCGCACAAGTCACCGGACAACCGAAACCGGAGGCACAACCGAAGCAGGCTCCGTCGACGGCAGTCGCGTCGGTGAACGTGCAGGACGCGGGTGCGCCGAAGGTAGTTCGGGCGCAGCGCGCCCAGAGTGGACGAAACGGTCTGGACCGTCGCGCGATAACGACTCAAGGCTCGACGCCGGAAACGGACGAACTGGTCAGGGAATCGGCGAAGCTCGACCCATCGTTGCCTCCGCCGGATATGTCGGCCGCTCGCGCCGCCATGGACCAACGTAGCTCGAAGCCAGGCCCGGGCTCGAACCCGGTCGCGGCCGCGATGACGGATCAGCTCGTCAGGGATTCGGCCAAGCTCGATCCTTCGTTGCCGCCGCCGAAGTAACCGAATTCTCCGGGAGCACGTGTGGCTGCACGAACGCTCCCGGCACTTGAGCACGGCGTTGCAGTGCTTGGCGCAAACACTTTTCATTTAGAGGTATCGCGCGTCCTTATTGCTATAGACAGCAACAGCACACGGGGCATCCGCGAATCGAATTGCTTATAAAAAAACCATCACGTCACATGACTTCATGGTTGGTTAACTCGAAGCGGACGCGTTCGAACAGAAGCGATTCCTCGATATGCATCGTTCCACCCTGTCGAAGGTTGACGTAGATCACTTATGGTACTCAATGTGCCTTGCCTGAGAGCCTCTCGAACCAGTTCGCGCTGTTGGGGGAGCCGCAAGGCTCGCCGGTCTGTTGGTCTTGGTCCCGGTCTGTCAACCCCGCTATTGTGCCCGCTCCCCCCTTCTCCGGTCGTGGGTCTTTTCCTCACAGACAGGAACAGGACGCCGTGAACAAGAAAGAAATCTCCACCACCTTCGCTGAACTTGCCGAAGGCAGTCTCCAGCTTGCGCAGGAAAATGCCTCATTTCATGTCCTGCTTGAAAAGAGCGCTGAATTTGCGCGTCGCCAGGCTGAGGCTTTTGCTGGCATTACTGAAATGGCACGCGCATTGACGCGGAATGAAGGACTGGCGAAGGATCGCGCCCTGCTCGCGGCCACGCTCCAGATATTCTGCGAAAAATGCGCAGCTGAAGTGAACACGCACATGGGTTCGCTGGCTGCAATCAGTGCGCTGCAACGGTCTGCCATAGCCGGTGAGGACAGCATGTGCAGTCCGTGGCCATTCATGGCATCGATCAGCGTTCACTAGGAACTGTTTGTCCGGACGGTTTTTTTCTGTTTCAAACAATAGGAGTCCTATGGACGATCCATCAGTACTTTATCCCTGCGTGGCGGCGGGTTGTGTCGCGCTGTTCTGTGCGGTCCTGATTGCTGCGACT
>NZ_JARESU010000316.1:0-3430 GCF_046027075.1 Paraburkholderia sp. RL18-085-BIA-A
TCGGGAACTCGCCAAGCATTCGCTGTCATTGCTGGGCAGCGTGCCGGATATCGGAATGCTCGACGTGGTCGACGCAAAATGGGCCGACCGGTCTACGGAAACAGTTTTATAGTGAGCATCGCGTGGCTGTACCCGGCCCCGAGAGTTTTCAGGCAAGACCGTCCGTGTTTGTTCAGGGTTGTTCGACGCCTGCCCTTGTCTGCAGCCGCGTGAATGCGCGACGGCGCATGTGGGCAGGCGTTGGACAAGCCTCGAGGGAGGAAACCGCGGAGTGGACCGACGCGGCCCGGGCGTTGAGTGTCTATGGGGATGAAGGGGCTCGCCTTCGGCGGTGCCACAGGATGTTGAAGCGAACCTGGGTCGGGATGGGCTCGAACGTGGTTTCGAAGCCTTGTCTGCCATGTTGTGGCGGTGCCGCGAGCAGCGGCAAGGTCTGCCCGGAGCGGCACGCGCAAGCGTCTCCTGTTGGCGCCCGTTGCCGGAGAGCCGACAGTCGGATTGAACATTCCGGGTCATTGACGCTCATGCGTTGCCTCGGGATGTGGGTGGTGCACGAATCGGCTGGCTGCGCAGGAGGATGTCGATGATGATCATCGGCGCACCGCAGTGCCGGCACACGAAGGTTGGCGACATGGCGTCCGGCGACGCGTCGTCGCTGGCGTTAATGACTGCAGGAGCGTGCAGCAGCACGCGTATTCTCGTCAGGTTCGGCCGCCGCACCGGATTGGCGAGCAGGCCGTAGTGGCGGATGCGGTGGAAGCCGCCGGGCAGCACGTGCAGCAGGAAGCGGAATTTCCGCAGGAGCGAACCCCGAAAGCGGAGCAGCGCCAGCAGCGAGCGTTTGATATTGATGATGCTGCATTCACGGCAGCGCTCAACGAGTCGAAGCAACGCCGTCGTAGGAGTTTAAGAAATCGCACTATTGGGGTGGTCCTGTCTTTCGTGATTTGCCTTCCTGCCGGCATCTGGTCGGGCCGGTAGACCGAACAACTGACCCGCGTCGCGACGCCGTACAACGCGTAGGAAAATCCATATGAAACTCATCCCTATTGCGCTATCCCTGATCCTCATTGGCTGCGGCCAAGCATCGCATGATGCTTCGCCCACGGCAGCAGGCCACTACCAACTCGCTGTGGATAGCGGCGGCAATGCGTGGAGATTAGATACGAACAAGGGCGAAATGAAGCGTTGTTGGCAAGGCACCCCACCAGCAAAAACGGCGCCGAGTTGCTATACCGCGACTCAGGAGTGACGCGATTGCCACGCGCGTGACGCACGGAAACCCGAGGCAGAATCGTCGTAGCAGCACGAAAGCTACCATCGACAGGGGAAAAATGAATCGATCAATCATTGTTGTCGCGCTGATGCTTGCCGGATGTGCATCACCGCGGTTTTTCGTGACCTCAAGACGGGTCAAGTGGCTCAATGCGATACAACGACGCCGGGAATTTTTCCGATCATCGCTCAACGCGAGATTGACGATTGCGCAGCAGCTTATGGGCGCATGGACTGGCAGAAGCAGTAGAGCGGACTGGAGCATGGAAAAGCCTTGGCGATCGTGAGTTAAATGACGCGGCCCAGCAGCAGGACTCGGTATCACGAAAGAGGACAAGCATGGCATTCAAGATCAAAGCCGCCGATCAGAAGCGCATCGATGCAGCGTTCGGCGAACTGACGGCGCAGCGGAGCACGTTGGAAGAGTCTGTGCGTGTGTTCAATGAGGCGGTTGCGGCTGCACGTGCGAAGCTGGAACTAGACGTGGACGCATATAACGAAAAGGTCGATGCGGCGCGGGGCATGCTCGATGACGTGCATCGCGAGCTTGAAGATGAATTCGATGATAGGTCGGCGAGCTGGCAGAACGGCGACAAGGGAATCGCGACGAAGGAATGGATCGATTCGTTCAGCGCGTTGGCCGAGGAACTAACCGAGGCGGCGCTCGACGTCTTCCCCGAATCGCTCGAATTTGAGGATGTGATCGGCGATGACCCCGCCGAGGGCTACAACGAACTGGACAAGGAAGCGCCAGGCGCAGAGTAATCTGCGGCGGCCTGACATACGGAGGAAAAGCAATGCAATGGTTCTACTGAGATGGACCCGAAGGCGATGGCCGGATTTTGCAGCGCCGTCCGGGCATCCGGCGTGGGCATTCACGAAACGTAATCCCGCATCATGGTTATCACGAAGCTCCCGGCCAGTCACTCATTAAAGGCCGTCCGTAGTAAGTCCGTCGGGATGGATGCCATCAATGATCGATCGCCCTTCTACAAATCCAGCCTGTTCTGCCGCTTCGGCCGACAGATACTCAGCTACAGGGTGAGAAAAGTTCATCCTTTGCCCGGCCACGCGAATGTCTGTTTCGGGACGAGCGACGTACCCAACGTACCCGAAAGGCACACCCGGAGGGTGTGAAGAATATTCGGGAACCGCGAGGACACGAATCACGAAGCCCTTATGAGACGCGAATACTTCTTTGCCTTTCGCCATGTCCATTTCCACCGAGCTTTCTTTCGCTGAATCGCGGGCCGCTACCAATTCATTAGAGCCGAGGCGCGCAACGAGCTCGCCGCGCGCACTTGACGGCTCTGCGATCAGTCCCTCTTCAGTAACGCCGAGAATTACATCGATAGCAGCTTGGCCGACTATCTCTGCAACAAAATAAGCCCAGCGACGAGAGAGCGGCCCGCCACGAACTTTTATGCGCTCGCCGATTGCCGCGACGCCCACAGGTTTGTTGACGCCTTCGATGCGAAACCAGACGTCGAACATGTCCTTCGACGTGGATACCAGCTCAACGTGAATTTCGAATCCACGATATTCGACCATTCGCTGCATGGAGATCTCCGGTTCCTGCTATGTGGGGACAGAATCGGGCTTTATTTGGTTGCCCTCGATGTCGCTCGACGCCACGAGTTTCGGACGCACCCGGCACCTCGCCTAGTCGGCGTAAACCCGTGACGCCGTTGAGCCGCTGTTACGCCTGGTTAAAGCGTTATCCAGCAGAGTTTTCGCTGCCTTTACGGCGTTGCTGTCAAGGGTCGATCTCCGGCCGGTTGGCTTTGGAAACGTCTTGGGCGCGGGTTACGCTTCTTGCCGCAGTCGGCTTGTAGACGCAACGGCACGCTGCACGCATTGGCCGGACAGGAATGGAGAGCCTCGCTCCAGGACGTGCCCGGGGCGCGGCAGTCAGTTGCGGCTGCTTCCAGACCATCGTCCACGCTTCGGACTCTTTCAGTAAGGTTCAGTTCTGGTGAGAGGTTTGCATCATGCCGTCGCCTCCATCGACCCGCAGCGGAAATCGGAGCCATCTACCCACATCTTGTGCAGAAGAACGGCAAGTTTGCGGGCCACAGCGGCCACAGCCCGGCGATGACCTCGGCTCTTGGGGTTAAGCCACGATACGCGTTCGTCAACACCTCAAAACTACAGC
>NZ_JARESU010000317.1:0-3427 GCF_046027075.1 Paraburkholderia sp. RL18-085-BIA-A
CCTGTGGCACTACTGCCGAAACTGATCTCACGTCCGGGCCTTGTGTGGCATTGTCGGCGCTCTGCCCAGCGTCGCGATCGCGCTCGACGCGTTGATACCTTCATCTTCGCATACCAAACCATATCGTCGCATCTTCATCAAGCCGTGCCCGACATCGATTGGCGCCTCGACCTTGTTCGACCGTTCACCATCAACGATGGCCCTGAAACGCCCATCCGTAAATCCAACGGTCCTGGCCGCAGCTTGTCGCGGGGGATAGCTACGTAGATTTCCTTGCGCGCCGGGACACGCTACGTTCGTGCGTGCGGATTTGCACCTCCCGGGCGAGACGTTCGGCATCCGCTTGAGCAGCAAACTCGGTGGCAAGAAAGTCAATCAAATGGCGCACGGCCGGCAGCAGTCCGCGTCGCGACGGGAATACCGCGTGGATGATGCCGCTGCGGGGCAACCAGCCGGGAAGTACCTCCGCCAGACGACCCTGCAGCAGATCCTGCCTCACCTGAATCTCTGGCAGTTGCACGATGCCGGCACCGAGTAGCGCGGCGTGATGCAAGGTGGCCAGATCGGTCGTGACGAGCCGGGGTTGATGGCTGATTTCGAGCCGGCTCCCGTCAGCACCTTCAAGGGTCCAACGGTGTTCGCGCATCGGAGGTCCAAGATCGAGACTCGGCAAACGTCCCAGTTCTTCGGGCGAAGGATCGGGCGCACCGCTCGCCTGCAAGGCGGGATGTGCGACCAGGCGCTGGGAACTGTCTCCGAGCACCTTCATCACCAGATCGGCGTCTTCGAGCGGCGGGAAGCGCACCCGCAACGCGATGTCGAGTCCTTCACTGACGACGTCGACGCGCCGGTTGGCGACCTCCATGTGAACCTGAACATGGGGGTTTTGCATCATGAACCGGGCGACCATTTCTCCCACCCCAAGCGAGGCCAGTGCCGTGGGGCAACTCAGACGCACAATGCCGCGAGGCTCGGAGCGGGAGCGCTCGACCACGGCCTGCGCTGCTTCGGCTTCAACCAGCATCGCAACGCAGTGGCGATAGTAGTCCTGGCCGATCTCCGTCACAACAAAGTGTCTCGTTGAGCGCTGTATGAGCCGCACACCGAGGCGTTCCTCCAGCAGTGCAATCCGCCGGCTCAGTTTCGATTTCGGCATGCCCAGCTTTCGTCCCGCCGGCGCGAAGCCGCCGTTGTCGACCACCTGGACGTAGAAAAACAGGTCATTCAGATCGTGCATTGATGCTCTCATCGTTCATCAAATAGAACGCTGATGGCAAATATAGCGTACTACCTGCCAAATCGTCCTATATCTAATATTCATTCCAGATCGCAACAGGCAAGGCCCGATGAGCAGCGGGTGGGCCGTACAGCGGACAGCGCGGCTCGAAGGGTCGTTCTGGTTGCGACACCTGCAGGCAAGGGCGCCAACAGGCATGTTTTCCATCTCTTTTAAATGTGACCATGACTCTGAATACCGATGACACGCTTTTGACTCCCGACAACCACGCGGTGATGTTGATCGACCATCAATACCTGCAATTGTTGACCGTCCGTTCGCATTCCGTCGAAACGGTCGTGAACAATGCGGCCTTCCTGGCCGAGGGCGCCAGGATCTTCAATGTGCCCACCCTGTTCACGACGGCATTCGCGGAACGCCAGGCGATGTTTGCCGAACTGCAGGCGGTGCATCCGGACCAAAAGCCCATCGACCGCTTCGGCCTGAACGCCTGGGACGATGAGCGCGTGCGCGAATGGGTGAAGAACACGGACAAGAAGAAGTTGGTGATGGCGGGTCTGTGGACCGAGGTTTGCCTGACGATGCCCGTGCTGTCCGCGCTGGCAGCGGGCTTCGAGGTCTACATCGTCACTGACGCCTCGGGCGCCAGCAGCGTCGAAGCACACGAGCGCGCTGTTCAACGCATGGTGCAGGCCGGTGCACGGCCGCTGTCCACGGTCAGCTATGTCAGCGAAGTGCAACGCGACTGGAGCCGGGCGGACCGGCCGAGCAGGTGGTGAAGCTGTTCGAAAAGCGCGGCGGTGGCTTCGGACACGGCCTGAAGTGGGAATGGCAACTCCTCGGCCTGCAGGAAGGCACCCGCTGATGTGGCCGCAGATCGCGCGCATCGACGATGTTCTCTTGCCGCGAGAGCAGCAAGCCCGATGCGCGTGATCTGCCCACGGCTTTTTCATGGTGCCTTTGGCACCCTCCTTCACGTGAATCACCAACAGGCGGGGCAGGCTGTCAGCGCCGGCTGCGCCGCAAGGAAGCACATCATGGCAAACCGCACACTCAAGGCGATCCATCGCGCCTACCGTGACGACATCCGGGATCTGGCGACGCGACGTCCGTTGCCCGGTCCCGACTTACCGGAAATGAATCCGTTTCTTTTTCTTAACCATCATGGTCCGCAAGTCTACGCACCTCATAACGGTGGCCTGCCGTTCGGTCCGCATCCGCACCGGGGTTTCGAGACGGTGACATTTGTGCTGGAAGGCAGTCTTGCGCACTCGGATACCGGCGGCCACGAAAGCATCATCGATGCGGGCGGCGTGCAGTGGATGACCGCGGGGAGCGGCCTCGTCCATGCCGAGCTTTCACCACGGGGTTTCATGGAGCGAGGCGGGAAGCTGGAGATCCTCCAGTTGTGGCTCAACCTTCCTGCCACGCTGAAGATGACCGCGCCACGTTACGTGGGTGTGCAGGAAGATGCTATTCCGTCTATTCCCACGCAGGATGGCACCGGTCGGATTCAACTGGTTTCCGGCGAATGGTCGGGCTTCCGCGGCCCAATCCGGTCCCTGACTGACACGTTCATGTCCGTCGTCCGGCTGGCGGCCGGTGGTCGGGTGAAATTCGCAGGTGTAGCGGGCCGGCAGGTCTTTATGTATGTCGTTCGCGGCAGTATCGCCATCGATGGTGGGCAAGTTGCGCAGTTCAATCTTGCAGAACTGCACGATGACGGTGACGTGGTCGAGCTGGAGGCAACGGAGGATTCCATCATTCTGTTTGGCCATGCCGATCCAATTCACGAGCCGATCGCTTCGCGCGGGCCGTTCGTCATGAATACGCAGGATGAACTTGATCAGGCCTTTGCGGATTTCCATGCAGGGAAATTCAACGTTTCCGCAACTTAGCGGATGGCGCACGGAGTTTCGACATGCGGCCTTTTTCCGGTCGGATTACATAGGCAAAGCGGCAAGAGGTTTTGGAGCACAGGGCATTCTTTCAACGAGAAAAATTCGTTAGAGAGAATGCACGGTCAATGATTGCAACCGCACTCAATAATCATGAGCTCAATTTTTGGTTCTCCGCCTGAAGTTACTAGCAGAATTAACGAGCATCAACAGCAACTCCTCGATGTCGCGCAGGCTCAGGTTGAACCGATAGTACCAGCGTACCGCGCAGCTGATGATCCCCGCCGGAAAG
>NZ_JARESU010000318.1:0-3408 GCF_046027075.1 Paraburkholderia sp. RL18-085-BIA-A
GTTGGTCTAGCGACTTGCAACCGAGTATAGTTATTCAAATATCCACGACATATAGAAATAAAAGCCGATCTGATATGCAGAAAGCCACGGGCGGGAGACTGGGATGCGTGAACTGGGACGACCTGCGCTATTTCCTCGAAGTGGCCCGTACCCAACGGGCAAGCGGTGCGGCGAAACGGCTAGGCGTCGATCACACGACGGTCGCGCGACGGGTGAGGGAACTGGAAACGGCGCTCGGCACCGTGCTGTTCGAAAAGTCGCGGGCAGGCGGATTCGTGCTGACAGCGGAGGGGCAGCGTCTGGTTGCCTACGCCGACGCCGTGGAGACAACGGTGCAGTCAGCCAGCGAACAGTTCGCTGGGGGCGCCCACTCGCTCTCGGGGCATGTGAGAGTGGGGGCCACAGAGGGCTTCGGCTGTTTTTTTCTGTCAGCCCAACTCTCGCGCTTTGCCGCAAACCACCCGAACATCTCGATCGACTTGCTGCCCGTCCCTCACTTCGTCAGCCTTTCCAAACGGGAGGCCGATCTGGCAATCACGCTGGAACGCCCGGAGCGCGGCCAATACGTCTACACCAGACTGTGCGACTACCGGCTCAAGCTCTACGGAACGCAACAGTATTTGAACCGCCACCCCCCGGTGAATGCCGTTTCGGACCTGCGGAACCATACCTTCATCAGCTACGTCGCCGATCTCGCCTTTAGTAACGAACTGCTCTACCTGGACCGCGCCATCCCCGACGCCAAAGCGAACCTTTGCAGCACCAGCGTCATTGCCCAGTACCATGCGGCGCTGCAGGGGGATGCCCTTGCGATCCTCCCTTGCTTCATGGCGGAGCCGAACCCATTACTGGAGCCAATATTGCCTGACGAAGTGGTAGTAACGCGACAGTTCTGGCTCTGCTGCCGGGAAGATCTACGCAAACTTCGCCGTATCACTTCCTTGTGGAACTACCTGCGTTTAGCTGCGGATGAGAACAGGGCACTGTTGATGGGCGAATCGGCGGAAATGAGGTACGTGGACGCCTGACGCGGCAACGCAAAGGTTAGGCCGCCACTCATTGACGTCCGTTGGCATGGCGACCTGGATAGCGAACTGTCTACGCAACTCGCTGGACGAGGATCGCCAGGCACGCCGTCGAATGCAGGACGCTCACTTGATCGGCGCGGTACCGAAGGGCGTCGTTCGACACGAGCGCGTTCTTTTTGCGAACTGCGCTTGAGGGCCGGCCTTGAGTGAATCCTATACTGGATTTCAAGCCACTGGAACAACCACGGCTCACGCCGCCCGCGGCATCTGCATGGCCGGGTGCCTACAAAGTACCGAAGACACGCATGGCAACGAATAGTGCTGGGGCTCAGTATCCGAGGCTTTGATATGGTGGAATCAGGCCAATCACCATACTTGGAATACCCATCAGCAAGAGCGTGACGATTCTCTCTAGCGGAATCTCATTGTCGGTGCAGCTTCCGGGCGCGCTCGACGGTGGCAACGCCCCATGATCGCTTGCTTGCCCAATACTCTCTGGTTTTCGTTGGCATGCGTTAGCAGTGGCGAACTATTGGGCGCCGAATTGTTGTCTAGATTTGCAGACGGCGAAGGCGGTGTGCAGCGGCTTTCGCGAGAAGATACGAGGGCCGCGGCCATGAGGGCCGCCTTTTTGTCTCGGTTTACTGGACGCCGTTGCACTGTTTCGTCATCACGAACAGGTAAGCACACTTGGAAGACTGTGAGAGAAAGTCCTATTGCTGCTGTGGTTGCCGAAGATATAGAGCACCTTGTCGTCGAGCGCGACGACGACCTTTTTGCTGTGCACTCCCTTTGCCTCCATTCGGCTTACCGGCTACCTCGGCTTTTAAACC
This sequence comes from Paraburkholderia sp. RL18-085-BIA-A, assembly GCF_046027075.1. NCBI lineage: Bacteria > Pseudomonadati > Pseudomonadota > Betaproteobacteria > Burkholderiales > Burkholderiaceae > Paraburkholderia > Paraburkholderia sp. RL18-085-BIA-A. The sequence continues at coordinate 1,862 of NZ_JARESU010000318.1, forward strand.
TTACGTTTCCGATTCCAACGACTAGCAGCCAGGAAAATCTTAGAACACACTCTACTGTCGAAAGCAGAAATTCCGGGGGCGAGAAACCATACTCAACGGATAATCCGGGCACGACCGCCAGCAAGCTCAAGACGCAAATTAAGACGAATATACCTTTCGCCCACACGACTCCGTTGAGCGTTAAACACGCACTAAAAGAGAGGAGGCAGTTGGAGGCCACAAGCGCCGCAATCTCAGGAGGAGCGTCCATTGGCCCGATCTCCCATGGTAGTTCAACCCAGCCCCAGCCAATGATCGCGTAAGTTATGACGGTTGCTACACGTGGCGCCGACGACCAGTCCTTAAAGAGGTTTGCTTCAGATCTGACTAACTCCAAACTCTCCAACGGTTCAGCGAAGCCGCCATCTGACAATGGCGGCCGAAAGGTTGCGTCATCTTTCATCGATAGCTCTCGATTCCACTATTCGATAGATCGATAGGGTACCTTTTGGGAATTTCACTGGCCAGGATCATGGCGGACGCATTTACTGGCATCAGCCTGGACCGAGCTGGTTTGAAGACCCTATCGCCTACTGCAATCAGCCGTCCCGACATAGCGCATGTACCTGCATTTCGAGTCACACAATGTCGCCAGCGCTGGTCTTCGTAGTGACAGGAAGTTGGGTCGTGCCACGCGATGATGGCGTGACACTCGCCTCTTTCCAGAATGCGAATGGTCACACAAGACGCCACGGCCAAGTATTCAGAACCATTGATCCGCTCACGGTGAGTTGTAGGAGAGGGCGCTGTCAGGCCGATAGGCTGACAATCTGCGTGAGCGGGCGCTTGATCTGTAGAGGTAAGCCTGCTGATCTCCAGAAGAATCGTCGACCATGGGTCAGGGCAGCTTGTAGATAATCTCAATTTTGTTGCCTCCAGATTTCCGTTGGTAAAGCGAACATAAGCAATAAGGCAACGACGTTCTGCTCGTAAAGCAAACATCAGTTTTCACTGTCTGTGTACGCCGCCCGTTGGGAAATTCATGCTCTTCGGTCGATGTCGGGAGATCGGCAGGTAGAGTAACGGTCTGGATCAAACAGCCTGATTAGCTTATGAGTGGTCGCCCAACACTCCGCGTTGAGCATATGGCGATGATAGGTAGCGTGATCATGCGCGACCATCACGTGTTTCTGTTATGCCCCGATTAGCGTTTTCTGAAGACTCTGCCTCTAGAGAGAATGGAGCCATGGAAGACATAAAGAAGACCGGGAAGTTTTCGCCCCGGGGGTGAAGGCGGAGTGAAGAGGTGCGGGAGCGCACCTGGGGTGTCGGCCTCAAGTACGCTTTCGGCCCAGCCACGACGGGATTTGCACTTACCCAGACGCTCTTGAACAGGGGGCGGTTCGGCGGCCGTCAAGCACAGTCAAAAGGACACCTTTGCCTTGCTGTAAGGCGCGCTTTTGACGAGCCGTTGCATTGCATAAAACCGCGTAGGCAATGTTGTATGTGCGCATGACTCGATATTCAGGGAGTTTCGGAAAATAGTCAGTCATCCTGGACCGATGAGA
>NZ_JARESU010000319.1:0-3394 GCF_046027075.1 Paraburkholderia sp. RL18-085-BIA-A
ACCTGCCCTTGAATTCCTGACAGCGCGAGCGGCGGCAGTGGGCGTTCGTCGAAAATGCCTTGATTTTGCGCTTGTCGGCCTCTCCTCGAAGCCTGTCGGCCCTAGCATCGTTGCAAGGATCTGGCTCAAAGGTGCGCTGGGCGATCCGTATATCTTGAAGCCCATGGATGAATACGCGTGGAGCGCCGAATTCACCTGCTCAAGTCCATCGGGCAAATTGGCAAGCATGTTCGTGTTGCGGCTTGCTTCCACCGACAGATCCGGATCAGGACTAGGCGCGGCGTAGAAAAGCTGAGTAGTGACTCGGGCTGCCGCCAACGCGATAGCGACGCCACCGGCATCGGTGAGATCGGCCGCTACGGTCTGGGTGCCATCGACTGTCCGACGATCGAGTACGCCAAGGCATGTGCGAACGCGCTTGTCGCGACGCTGTGTCCATCTGGTTGTCCAACTGCAATGCGCGGTGATCAATGGTGATCTGGCGCCCAGGCTCACGGCCTATTGCGCGCGCATTGATTAGATACCGGAGAACGTCGCCCGCTTTCTCGAACTCCAGCAGCGATCGGCACAAGCGGAACCGCACCTTTTCAACAGTTCCTTCAGCGATCTGCGAGGAAGGGCGCTTGCCCTCCTTCGCAGATCATCGTAAGACCGCCGGATCGGCGACCGTGCACGCTCAGATCGATTGATTGAGCGCCGCGCGCTGAGTGCGACCGCGCCCGAGCACCGCGTATGTCGCGCCGCTTACCACCAGCCCGATCAGCGCTTCGCCGTATTCCGGTACCCACACGTGCACGATGACCGCCGCGATCGAACCCAGCGCCCATGCTGCGAATGCCTTGCCATGGAACGGTTCCGCGTCGTCGACTCGGCCCGCGTTGCCGAAGAACAACTGGTCCATGATCATCACGGCGCCAATCGGCGGCACGAACATGCCGAGCATGCTGAGCCAGTACGGGAACAGACTCCAGACGCCCGCAACCGCGGCCAGGCCGCCGATCAGGCCCAGTACCAGCGTCATCACGCGCATGCGGCTGCCGAACAGGTGGCTGTAGCCCACTGCGCCGTTATAGAGGCAGTGCGCGCAGACCGAACCCAGGTTGACAAACACGAATATCAGCGCCAGTACCGACACCACCGGCCCGTGGCCGCTCAGGAGCGGCAGGAAGTCACCGCCGTTCTGTGTCGGGTTGACCGCGGCGCCAGCCGCCACGACGACTGCGCCGAACAGAAAGGCAACGGAGTTGGCCACAGGGAAGGCAGAGAACGAAGCGATTACACCGTCCCGTCCATTTTTCGACCAACGCGTGAAGTCCGCCGTCATGGTGCCGGCGTCCGCGAAGGTTGCAATGACAAGCGTGACTGCGCTACCGAAGCTCATTGTCCTTGCGGTTCCGGTGTACGTCATGATGCTGGAAAGGCCGTGCTCTCCCGCGGCGAATCCCACGGCCACCAGACCCATGATAATAAAGAAGGGCACCGCGATCAGGCCGACGATGGAAAGCGCTTTGATGCCAAGGAACGTGATGAAGGTATAGAGCACCATCGCGAACACGATCACGGCTGTCGCGTTCCAGCCGAACGCGGTATGCACGGTTGCACCGGTCAACCCGGTCTGGAACGCGTACCACCCGACCACAACAGTTGAGAGAAAGCCGCTTGCGATGGCATAGCCCTTGGTGCCGAAAGTCGCCTTGGCCTGCATGCCGAAATTGAGCCCGGTGGAACCCGCGATATGACTGAGGGCGCCCACGTAGAGAAACAGCACGAAGTTGCCGATCAGGATGGCGAGCACGCCATGGATGAAACCCAGGTTCAGCGTAATGATGCCTCCGAACACTGCCTGCGTCAGAACCATCGGGAATCCAAACCATACGGCTGCTACTGACCTCAACGATTGTCGTCTGAGGAGCGGAACCGGTTCGTGTTCGAACTCTTCGGCAAGGCCGTTGTGTTGGGCGGTTGCAGCGCCAGGCGTGACAGACTGATTCATGCAATTCTCCTGAAGGGATCTTCGGGAAACATCAAGGTTCAGATATAAACGGCAGGACGACAAACATCAGGTTCCTGCGGCCGGATGTGCAATCAGGTTGGCGACGACCGGAGGCTGGACATGGCGCCACGGCTGCGCGGCTTCGAATGCGGCGGCGGCACGCAGCACGGTGGCGTCGGCGAGATGGCGGCCTATGATCTGCATGCCAACCGGCAAGCCGTCGCTCGTAAAACCGGCGGGTACGGATGCGGCTGGTTGACCGGTCATGTTTAGCGGGAACGTGAAGGCGAGCCATTGGGTCGTTGAGACCATCCGGCCATCGATTTTTTCCGGGCCCTGAATATGCACGGGGAAGGGCGGCACAGCGAGCGTCGGCGTCAGGATCAGGTCGTAGTCGCGCATAAAGCGCCACATCCTGTTGGTCACTTCCTTGCGCTTCAGGTTGGCGTTGGTGAAGTCCTCGGCGGTCCACGGATGCATGATCATTTCCACCAGATGCCGGGACATGCGGTCGCCATGCTGCTCGACGATTTTGCGCATGCCGACGAGGTCGGTCTCTTGCGCGACCAGCGCCCAGAAAGCCGCGAAGGGATCGGTGAAACCCGGATGCGCTATCTCGACCGTGCAGCCCAGTTCCTGTTCGAAGACCTTGACAGCCCGGCCAACCACCTCGCGCACTTCCGGGTCGACTGGTGCATAGCCCCAATCCGGGCTGTAGGCCACGCGCAAGCCCCGGATGCCGCCATGGAGCGCTTCCTTCCAGTCGAAGTCGGCGGCGGGAAGGGACAACCGGTCGCGCTCGTCGGGGCCTGAGATGACCGACAGCATCAGCGCTGCGTCTGCGACAGTGCGCGTGAGCGGACCAATGTGTTCGAGCGATTCCCAGCCCGAGAATCCCGGATACAGTTCGTCGCGGCAGCCCGGATAGAGCGGCACGCGTCCCATTGACGCCTTCATGCCGAAGATGCCGCTATGAGCGGCCGGGATGCGCACCGAACCGCCACCGTCGCTGCCGAGCGCGATCGGACACATGCCCGATACCACCGCCGCGGCCGAACCGGCGCTCGATCCTCCGGGGGTCATCGCCAGATTCCAGGGATTCCGGGTAGTTTCGAAAATCGGGTTATGGCCGACGCCGCTATAGCCGAACTCGGGTACGTTGGTCTTGCCGATGACGATCGCGCCAGCCTGCTTCATGCGTTCGACGGCAACATCGTCTTCGTCCGCGATAAAGTTCTCGTAGGCGGGCGCGCCGCCCGTCATGCGAATACCCGCAGCGGAGATGAGGTCCTTGATCCCGAACGGCACGCCAGCGAGCGGACCAGGATCGCCCCCTGCCATCACGATGCGCTCGACTGCCTCGGCCTGCTCGAGCGCGAGTTCCGGCGTGGCGGTACAAAA